>JBDSAN010000599.1:0-4788 GCA_039922115.1 Jatrophihabitantaceae bacterium | reverse complement strand
GGTCAGCTCGACCCCACCAGCAGACATCGTCGGCGCCTCGCAACGCCCGGCCTCCGAGGTGCTGAGCGTCCTCGGGGTCAGTGATCGGCACGGCTTGTCCAGCACCGAGGTGGCTGAGCGACGGGCCCAGTGGGGACCTAACGCGGTCTCCTCCCACAAGGCCCGGTTCTGGCCGGTGCTGTGGCACCAGCTGCGATCACCGTTGTTGGCGCTACTGCTGACCGCAGCGCTGGCGTCCTACTTCGTCGGGGAGAAAAGCGACGCCGTCATCATCGGTGTGATCGTGGCGCTGTCGGTCGGGCTCGGTTTCGTCAACGAGTACCGCGCTGAAAAGGCCGGCGAGGCACTGCATGACCAGATCCATCACGAGACCGTCGTTACTCGCGACGGCACCCCGGCCACGGTCGATGTCACCGAACTGGTCCCGGGCGATCTGGTCGAGCTGCACCTAGGCGACATCGTCCCGGCCGACCTCCGCCTGGTGTCGGTGACGGGGCTGGGCTGTGATGAGTCGGTACTGACGGGGGAATCCCTGCCGGTCGACAAGAACGCGGGTCCGGTCGCCGCCGGGACGCCGTTGGCGGAACTGACCGGCTGCGCGTTGATGAGGACGATCGTCAACACAGGCAGCGGAAGGGGTGTGGTCGTCAGCACCGGTGCCCGCACCGAGTTCGGCAAGATTGCCGCCGGCCTGTCCACGCACCAGTTGGACACCGAGTTCCAGGTGGGCCTGCGGAAGTTCTCCCTGCTCTTGGTCTATGTTGCCGGTGCGCTGACGACGTCGATTTTCGTGCTCAACGTGGCACTGCACAAGCCGATCATGGACGCTCTGCTGTTCTCGTTGGCGATCGCGGTCGGGATCACCCCGCAGTTGCTGCCAGCGGTGGTGTCCAGCAGCCTGGCCGCCGGTTCACGACGGATGAGCAAACGCAAGGTACTTGTCAAACGCTTGGTCTGCATCGAGGACCTTGGCAATGTTGATGTGCTGTTCACCGACAAGACCGGCACCCTCACCGCCGGCCGGATCGACTACACCCGCGCCGTTACAACGAGCGGCATCTCCAACGGTAGCCAGGCCGACACCGTATTGAGGTGGGGCCTGATTGCGACCGAGAACGTCGGCGCTGACGGCGCTGCAGTCGGCGGCAACCCGCTGGACCAGGCACTGTGGAAAGCGCCGGACGTTGCCGGTCAGTCAGCCGCCGTCACCACTTATACCCGGCTAGGGGTGCTGCCGTTCGATCATGAACGCAACATGGTCTCCGTCCTGGTCCGCGGTGCCGACAATGCGCTGACACTGGTCACCAAAGGCGCCCCGGAGAACGTCCTTGACCGGTGCCTTGATGTGCCCCAATCGGCCCGGGACGCGCTGGCATCCGAATTCGCCGCGGGCAACCGGATCGTCGCCGTCGCCACCCGTAGCGTCCCGTCCGACCATCCACCCACCCACGCGGACGAACACGACCTTGGCCTGGTCGGGTTCTTGGTGTTCCTCGATCCGCCCAAGCCGGACGCCGCGAAAGCGCTGAAACGCCTGGCCGCTTTGGGAATCGCGGTCAAGGTCGTCACCGGAGACAACCCGGCCGTGGCGGTCAAGGTCTGCCACGACCTCGGTCTGCTCGACGGCCCCGCCCTGACTGGCGCCCAAGTTGCCGTCCTGGATGACGATGCGCTGGCCAAAGCGATCGCGGGCACGACCGTCTTCGCTCGGGTCGGCCCCGAGGACAAGGCGCGGATCGTGCGCATCCAACGCAAGAGTGGCGGCGGGGTTGCGTTCCTGGGCGATGGCGTCAACGATGCCCTGGCCCTGCATGCGGCCGACGTCGGGATCTCGGTCGACTCGGCTACCGATGTCGCGAAGGACGCCGCCGACGTCATCCTGTTGGAAAAGAACCTCGATGTGCTCGCGGACGGCGTCGCCGAAGGCCGTCGAATATTCGCCAACACCATCAAGTACGTCCTGATGGGAACGTCCAGCAACTTCGGGAACATGTTCTCCGCGGCCGGAGCTTCGCTCTTCCTGTCCTTCCTGCCGATGCTGCCCAGCCAGATCCTGCTCAACAACCTGCTGTACGACTCCAGTCAACTCGCCATCCCCACCGACCATGTCGACGAGGAGCAGCTACGGCAGCCCTCTCACTGGGACATCGCGTTCATCCGCCGGTTCATGACCTTCTTCGGCCCGCTCAGCTCAGTGTTCGACTTCGTCACATTCGGCGTGATGATCTGGATCTTCCACGCCGGTGCGGCGGAGTTCCGCTCCGGCTGGTTCGTCGAATCCCTGGCCACGCAGACCCTGGTGATCTTCGCCGTCCGCACTCGCCGCATTCCGTTCTTCCGCAGCCACCCGAGCCTGCCCCTCGTGCTGGCCGCGGTCAGCGTGGTCATCGTCGGATCCGTTCTACCTTCGACCCCACTGGCGCACACCCTCGGCTTCAGCTCGCTACCCGCCGCGTTCTACGCGGCGCTGGCCGGCATGGTCGTCGGCTACCTGGTTCTCATCGAGTTCGGTAAGCGCATCTTTTACCGCGGCGCCGCAACGACGCCACGCATCCGCCGCCCCTACAACCGCGCCCGCGCCCTACGCCGGCGCGCCGCCCGATTCAGCACCACGCATTCGATCGGCTCTGCCGCTACGGCTGCCCGACGCATCACAGGAGAGGCCCCATGACCGGACCCACCGACGACCAGCTAACCAACGTCCAGCACATTGAGATCACCGACAACGGTCACACCCTGGCCGCCGCCGAAGTGCGCACACCCACTGATTCGCACGGCACTGCCCACATCGTGCTCCACGCCGAATCCGGACACCTCCCTATCGGCACCCGCGCCCACCTCGTCGACGCGGTGTTGGACCTGCCCAATGTCCAGTCCAGCGACCACCTGCAGGCCTACGCGCCGACTGGTGACAGCGAATCGCTGGATCGGCTTCGGCAACGCACCACCGACCTGCGCAGCCATGTCGCCGGCTGCACCGCGATCATCGAGGCCGAGCTGAACGAGCTCTGCGACTGTCTGCCGGCTGATCCGGCTGATCCGGCATGACCGGCACCGCGCTGCGGCCGACCCGTAGCTATGAACGCCACGAGGGCCACACGTTGGACAGACCATGATCGAAGTTCATGACCTCAGCAAGAGCTACCGAGGCAAGGTCGTTGTCGACCGGCTGTCGTTCACCGTCCAGCCAGGCCGGGTAACAGGATTTCTTGGCCCCAACGGTGCCGGCAAGTCGACAACGATGCGCCTGATCGTCGGCTTGGACCACCCGATGAGCGGCAGCGCGACCATCGGCGGCCGGCGGTACGCCGAACTATCCCGCCCGCTGCGGGTCGTCGGCGCTTTATTGGACGCCGAATCGGTTCACCCGGGCCGCTCGGCGTCCGACCACCTGCTGTTCCTCGCTCAGTCGCAGGGCATCGACCGGAGCCGGGTGAAGGACGTTCTCGATCTGGTCGGGCTGCACGACGTCGCCGACGACCGTGCCGGCACGTTCTCGCTGGGCATGCGGCAACGGTTGGGTATCGCGGTCGCGTTGCTCGGAGACCCGCAGGTGCTGATCCTGGACGAGCCGATCAACGGCCTCGATCCCGATGGCATTTTCTGGATCCGCAATCTCATGAAGGACCTGGCTGGCGACGGTCGCACGGTGTTCGTCTCCAGCCACCTGATGGGTGAGATGGCGCTCACCGCGGACAACCTGATCGTGATCGGGCGCGGCCGGCTCATCGCCGACTGCACCACCGAGGAGTTCATCGAACGCAGTTCGCACAAGTCAGTGCTGGTCAAATCAGCGGACTCCGAGCGATTGCGGGCGGCGCTCGCAATCGCCGGGGGACAGGTCAGCAGCGATCCCGATGGTGGGCTCGTCGTCCGATCGCTGGACGCGCGCCACATCGGCGAATTGGCTGCGCACGCCGGCATCACATTGTGGGAATTGAGCCCGCAGCTCGCGTCGCTGGAGGACGCGTTCCGGGAACTGACCCACGACAACAGGGACTTCACCGCCCCGCCGGCAGCGCTGCCCGACCTGGATCCAGTGCCTGTTCCTGCCGGCGCCGTTACGTCGGGGAGCACTCGATGACCACCACCCTGGCACCAATCCGCACACCTGGCTCGGCGGTCGCCGGTCGTGGTCTGACCGCCGTCGACCTCCTCCGCTCGGAGTGGACCAAGCTTCGTTCCCTTCGTTCGACCTTGTGGTCGTTGCTGCTGCTCGTGGTGGTTACGCTCGGGTTTACCGCACTGTTCACGGCGCTGACCGTCGCGCAGTGGGCAACGATCGCGCCGGCAACGAAGGCGCAGGTTCTCGCTGACCCGGGGCGGATGGTCCTCGGCGCCGGCTTCCAGCTTGGGCAGCTCGCGGTCTGTGTGCTCGGAGTTCTCGTCGTGACCGGTGAATACTCCAGCGGCACCATTAGGGCCAGCCTGCTCGCCGTCCCGGCACGCACCCCGATGCTGGCGGCTAAAGCGGCGGTGTTCGCGGTGCTGATCTTCGTGGTTGGTGAGCTGACCGCGATCCCGACTTTTTTCCTCGGCGCTGCGATCCTGCACAGCCGTGCGCCCGTGGCCATCACCGACCCTGGAGTGCTTCGAGCCGTCATCGGTGCGGGCCTGTACCTCGCCGTACTCGCGGTGTTTGCCATCGCGATTGGCGCTTTGGTACGTCACACCGCCGGCGCCATCACTGGCATCGTCGGCTTCGTCCTCGTCCTCTCGCCGCTCACCCAGCTGATCCCCGGCAGCGTCGGTAACCACATCCATGACTACCTCCCGTCCGAAGCAGGC
>JBDSAN010000598.1:0-4155 GCA_039922115.1 Jatrophihabitantaceae bacterium | reverse complement strand
TGGAACCGGCCGCTGAACTCCGGATCGTCCTGCAGCCGGTTCAGCGCGTCAGCCGCGGCCGCCGCCGTCCACCGTGGTCGGGATCGCCAGCGCGAGCGCGACGGTCGCCACCCCGCGCATGCCGGCCCACCAAACCACCACCGTCTCGCGCCAGCCGATCGGCACGTCGGTGTCGCGCTGGCGGTGCAGCAGCCGGCTGGGTGGTGCCGGGCTCAGGGCGTGTTCGAGGGCGCGCCGGTTCAGCCGGTGGTACAGCCTTCGGGACAGCAGCACCGAGGGCAGCAGGTAGAGCAGCCGGACGCCGACCACCACGCCGACCACCGCCGCGGTCTCACCGACCAGGGTCGTCCAGCGCTGGCCAATCGCCTGGAACGCGGTCTGGAACTCCAGGCCGACCAGGCCGAAGGCAATCCCGGTGACCAGGGTTTCGGTCATCGACCAGAACACATCGGTGGTCAACCGGCCTTGCGCATCGGCTGCATCGACCGGCCGGGACACCGAGTAGAGCGTGTAGACCAGCACCGCGAGCACGCCCGAGCCGTGTACCTCCTCGGCGGCGACGTAGGTGGCGATCGGTGCCAGGATCGACAGCAGTACCTGCGGGCGCGGGTCGGCGGTGCCCAGAATCGCGATCAGCCGGTAGACCGCCCAGCCGAAACCGAAGCCGACCACCAGCGCCAGCACCGCGGCCAGCAGCAGCTTCAGCGCGGCGGTGCCCGGCGAGAACGAGCCACCGACGACCGCCGCGATCGCGACCTGGTAGGTGACCAGCGCGGCTACGTCGTTGAACAGCCCCTCGCCTTCGAGCATCGAGACCAGCCGGCGGGGGAGTTTCAGCTTGCTGGCAATGGCAGTTGCCGCGACCGGGTCCGGTGGTGAGACCAGTGCTCCGAGCGCGACCGCGCCGCCGATCGAGATGCCCGGCACGACCGCCGAGGCGACCGCCGCGACCACCGCGGTGGTCACCATGACCAGGGCGACCGCGAGCAGCAGGATCGGCCGGGCGTGGGAGGCCCACAATCGCCAGGACGTCTTGCGCGCGGTGGCGTACAGCAGCGGCGGCAGCACCAGCGGCAGGATCAGTTCCGGCTCGACGTGCACCTGTGGCACCTGCGGGATGGCCGCTAGCAGGATGCCGAACATGGTCACCAGTACCGGCCAGGGCAGGTTGATCCGGGCGGCGAGCGGGATGAACACGGCAGTGGCGAAGATGACGGCGGCCACCAGACCGAGTTGTTGCATCTGGTCACCTCCATGCTCGGAGGTTCCAAGCTACCGGGTCGGTAGGTCAGTCCGGATGCAACACCGAGCGCAGGCCGTCCAGCACGGCCGGATCCTCGATCGTGGACGGCACCGGCGCATCGACGCCGTCGGCGACCTGGCGCATGGTGCGGCGCAGGATCTTGCCGGATCGGGTTTTCGGCAGGCCGCTGACCACGTCCACCCGGGACAGGGTTGCGATCGCGCCGACTTCAGCGCGGATCAGCGCCGCGAGTTGCTTGCCGAGCTCGTCCGGATCGCCGGTGAAGTCGCTCTTAGTCACCACCAGCGCGCGCGGCACCTGGCCCTTGAGCTGGTCGGCGATGCCGATCACCGCGCATTCGGCGACGGCGGGATGGGCAGCCAGCACCGCCTCAAGCTGGCCGGAGGACAGCCGGTGGCCGGCCACGTTCATCACGTCGTCGGTGCGGCCCAGCACGTACAAGTAGCCGTCGGAATCGAGGTAACCGCCGTCGCCGGTCAGGTAGTAACCATCGAAGGCGGACAGGTAGCCCTCGATATAACGCTGATCGTTGCCCCAGACGGTCGGCAGCGTGCCGGGTGGCAGCGGCAACTTCAGGCAGATCGCGCCTTCCTCGCCGGCCGGCGCGGGCTGGGCTTTCTCGTTCAGGATCTGGACGTTGTAGCCAGGTACCGGGACGGTCGGTGAGCCGGCTTTGATCGGCATCGGTTCCAGTCCGCGCAGGTTGGCCGCGATCGGCCAGCCGGTCTCGGTCTGCCACCAGTTGTCGACCACCGGCACGCCGAGCTTCTCCGTGGCCCACTCCTGGGTTGCCGGGTCGAGCCGCTCGCCGGCCAGGAACATCGTGCGCAGCGTGCTGAGGTCGTACTTGGCGAGCTGGTTGCCCTCCGGATCCTCGCGCTTGATCGCCCGGATCGCGGTTGGTGCGGTGAACATCGCGCTGACCCGGTGCTCGCTGATCAGGCGCCAGAACGCGCCCGCGTCCGGGGTGCCGATTGGCTTGCCCTCGTAGAGCACGGTGGTGGCACCGGCGAGCAGCGGCGCGTAGACGATGTAGGAATGCCCGACCACCCAGCCGACGTCGCTGGCGGTGAACATCACCTCACCGGGCCTGACGTCGAAGATGTTGGTCATCGACCAGCGCAGCGCTACCGCGTGCCCGCCATTGTCGCGCACGATTCCCTTTGGTTTACCGGTGGTTCCAGAGGTGTAGAGGATGTAGAGCGGGTCGGTGGCGGCCAGCTCGACGCACTCGGCCGGCGCGATGTCCTTGGCGGCCATCAGCTCGGTCCAGTCCAGGTCGTGCTCGCCGAGTTGGGCTGCTACCTGCGGCCGTTGCAGGATCACGCACCGGTCGGGGCGGTAGCTGGAATGCTGGAGCGCCTGGTCGAGCAGCGGTTTGTACTCGATGACCCGGGTGGGTTCGATGCCGCAGGATGCCGACACGATCACCTTCGGTTGGGCGTCCTCGATCCGGGCGGCCAGTTCGGCGGCCGCGAAGCCGCCGAACACCACTGAGTGCACCGCGCCGATCCGCGCGCAGGCCAGCATCGCGATGGCGGCCTCGGCGATCATCGGCAGGTAGATCAGCACCCGATCACCCTTGGCGACGCCGAGTGCGCGCAGCACGCCGGCGAATTTCGCGGTGAGCTCAGTCAATTCGGTGTAGCTGTAGGTGCGTTGAGTGCCGGTGACCGGGGAGTCATAGATCAGTGCGGCCTGGTCGCCGCGGCCGGCCGCGACATGCCGGTCGAGGGCGTTGAAGCAGGTGTTGAGGGTGCCGCCGGTGAACCAGCGATAGAGCGGCGCGGCACTGTCGTCGAGGATTGTTTGTGGCTTACGGATCCAAGTGATGGCCTTTGCCGCCTCGGCCCAGAACGCGTCGGGGTCGGTCAGGCTCTGCTGATAGCTATCCCGGTAGCTCATACAGCGGATAGTGCCCCATTCAGCGGTGCGCGGCCAGGGTAATCAGTACCCCTGCGGCGTTCGTCACCGCATGCGCGACTGTTGAGGTGGCCAGCCGGCCGGTCCAGCGGACCAGTAGGCATTGACCGAGGCCGAAGACGAAAATGCTGGCAAACAGCAGGATTCGCGATGCGGCGCCGCCGACCTCGTACAGGTGCAGGACGGCGAAGCAGGTCGTCGAGATCAGCGCGGCCGGCCAGAAGCTGGTTCGGCGCATCAGGGTGCGCAGCAGCAGGCCGCGAAAGATCAGCTCTTCGATCGGCGGCGCGATCAGGACGGCGACCACGATCAGGGTGGCGATCTCGGCAGCCGGCCGGCCGTGCAAGCTCACGTTGCTGGCGCTGCCGTGCCGCAGCGCCGGGATCGCGATCAGCAGCATGATGCTCACCACGATCCGGCCGAGGTACTCGCCGAACGCGCCGGCCGCTCCGAGCCAGGCATCTTTGAGTCTTGGCCAGCTGAGTCCGAAAGCTTGGTACCAGCCGCCGAGTTCGGCGGCCAGCGGTCGTCCGAGCCAGACGATCATCGCTACCGCGGCGGCATAGTGCAGGATCGAGCCGATTCCGAAGGCAACATCGCGGACGGCACCGTGCGGGTGCCAGCCTCGCAGCGTGAGGTACTCCAGGCCGAGGACGGCGACAACGGCCAGGATCGGCGCCGCGCCGAGCTTGATCGTCCAGCGGTGGCTGTCGGCGTTGGCCACTGCGGGATCGAGCCGCCAGGGGCTGGGCTTGATCCAGAACTTCCAGCCGGGTGGCGGCTCTGGCCAGTTCGGGTCGGGCTGCCAGCCAGGTGGCGGCGTCCAGCCTGCTGGCGGCTCGGGCCAGGTCGGCGGCGGGTTGAAGATCGTCATGGTGCGATCGAGCATAGGTGCGTTCGGCGGCCAGGCGCTGGCGCTTCGTCGTAGGTCCGATCGCGGACCTGAAAAGCGTCATTACGGTCCGCAA
>JBDSAN010000597.1:0-10628 GCA_039922115.1 Jatrophihabitantaceae bacterium | reverse complement strand
GACTCGCCGCTGCCGCACCTGGACCGGCCATTCGACTACCTGGTACCCGCCGAGCTGGACGGGTTGATCACCGCCGGCTCCCGGGTCCGTGTCCGGTTCGCAGGACGGTTGCTGGACGGCTGGGTGCTGCAGCGACTGGCCGCGACCGAACACGACGGCCGGCTGACCTACCTCGAACGAGGCCTGGGCGAGGTGCCGGTGCTGACCCTGGAGACCACCGCGCTGTTCCGGGCGGTCGCCGATCGCTGGGCGGGCAGCTTCGCCGATGTGCTGCGGTTAGCGGTGCCGCCCCGGCATGCCCGGGCCGAGAGTGCGGTAGCGGCCGAGGCAGCCGAGCCGCCGGCCCGGCCGAGCAGCGAGGGCTGGCGCAAGTACCAGGCCGGCCAGGCCTTTCTGGCCGCCTGCCAGCAAGGCCGGCCGGCCCGTGCGGTCTGGAACGCGGTACCCGGCGAAGACTGGCTGGCCCGGCTGGCCGAGCTGGTTCAGGCCACCCTCGCCGGTGGCCGGGGCGCGCTGGTGGTGCTGCCGGACGCCCGTGACGCCAGCCGGCTCGACCGGACGCTCACCAGCACGCTGGGCACCGGGTCGCACGTCATGCTCAGCTCCGATCAGGGGCCGGAGGCACGCTACCGGCGCTGGCTCGCGGTGCGCCGCGGCAGCGTCCGGGCTGTGGTCGGCACCCGATCGGCGGTGTTCGCGCCGGTCGCCGACCTCGGCCTGATCGCGATCTGGGACGACGGTGACGACCTGCTCGCCGAGCCCCGGGCGCCCTACCCGCACGCCCGCGACGTGGCGGTGCTGCGCGCCTCGATGACCGGTTGCGCCTTGCTGCTCGGTGGCTTCGGCCGGACCGCTGAGGCCGGCCTGCTGGTCCGATCCGGTTGGGCCCAGCCGGTGGTGGCGGATCGCCGGATCGTCCGGGCGACCTGCCCTCGGATCGTGGCGCTCGGCGACGAGGTCGAGCTGGAGCGCGACCCGGCTGCCCGCACCGCCCGGCTACCGGCGCTGGCCTTTCGCGCCGCGCGGGCCGCGCTGGCCGCCGACCGTCCGGTGCTGGTGCAGGTACCCCGTCGCGGCTACCTGGTCGCGCTGGCCTGCGCGGCCGATCGCAGCCCGGCCCGCTGCGGCCACTGCACCGGCCCGCTGGCGGCCGGGCAGGCCGACGCGGTCGCCAGCTGCCGCTGGTGTGGCCGCACTGCCGCTGGCTGGCGTTGCCCGCACTGCCAGGGCAGCCGGCTGCGAGCGAGCGTGATCGGCTCGGCCCGCACCGCCGAGGAACTCGGTCGCGCCTTTCCCGGTGTGGTCACCCGCACCAGCGCCGGCGAGGCGGTGCTGGCCGACATCCCGGCCGGCCCGTCGGTGGTGATTGCCACGCCCGGTGCCGAACCGCAGGTGCCCGGTGGTTACGGCGCCGCGCTGCTGCTGGACGGTTGGGCGCTGCTGTCGCGGCCGGACCTGCGGGCAGCGGAAGAGGCAATGCGGCGCTGGGCAAACGCGATCGCGCTGGTCCGCGCCGATGGCACCGTGATCGTCGGTGCGGACGCGGCGCTGCCGGTCGTGCAGGCGCTGGTCCGGTGGGACCCGGCCGGGCACGCCGAGCGGGAACTCGACGACCGGCAGGAGCTGAACTTCCCGCCGATCAGCCGGATGGCATCGCTCACCGGAACCCCGGCCGACGTCGCCGAGCTGCTCGGGCTGTGCCAGCTGCCGGAATCGATCGAGGAACTCGGTTCGGTTCCGGTCCACCCGGCCCGGGGCGGCCCGTCCGCCGAGCAGCCGGAGCAGATCCGCAGCCTGCTCCGGGTCCGTCGCTCGGACGGGCTGGCGCTGGCCGAGGCACTGCATGCCGGCGCTGCGATCCGCTCGGCGCGTAAATCCGGCGCGGCGGTGCGGGTAATGCTCGATCCGCACGAGCTGTTCTGACTCAGGCAGGTACCACCCCAGCTAGCCACCGGGACGAGGCGGACGCCGCTCAGGGTCCGGTCTCGCTAGCGGGACAGTGCAGTTAACGGGACAGCCTGGTTGCGCCCTGGTCGGTCAGCGCGTCGGCGAAGGCCACGTCCTGGTCCGGAATGCCATCCAGGCCGCCGGCCTCGCGCGCGATGGCCACTGCGACGCTCTCGTGCCGCGGGCCACCAGCTTCGGCGGTGTCGGCCGTGGCGGCGACCGGCTGGCCGGCCATCGCGTCGGCGTGCACGAACCGCTCGCCGCGCATTTGCGAGGCAACCGCGGCGATCAGCAGCATCACGATGGACGCGCCGAAGGCGATCGCCAGGCCGTGCCGGAATGGGTCGGCGATCAGGTGCGGGAAGAACGACCGGCCGGTCAGGGTGGCCACGTCCACGCCGGAGCCGGGCTGCAACTGCTGCGGGTCGACCTGGCTGACCAGCGCCTTGATCGGGTTGTCGCCGAGGAAGGCCGCGAACAGGGTGCCGACCGGGGGAGTGTGCGAGATGGTGTGGGCGGCGTCCGGGGTGATCCCGAGCTTGGTCAGGCCGGCATACATCGAGTCCGGCAGCCGGCTGGCCAACCCAATCGCCATCAGGGTGAAGAAGCCACCCATCGACAGCACCATCCCGGCGTTCATGCCGGTGGCACGGATGCCCGAGGCCGCGCCGCGCTCGCTGGCCGGCACCGCGTTCATGATGGCTGCCGAGTTGGGTGCTGCCAGCAGGCCCATCCCGATCCCGTTCAGGGCGAGCAGGCCGGCGAACATCAGGTAGTTGAAGTCGGCCGGGATCGCCATCAGGCCACCGAAGGTGGCCGCGGTCAGCAGCAGCCCGCCGGTGGCGAAGGTGCGGGCGCCGAACCGGTCCGACAGTGCACCCGAGGCCGGGCCGGCCACCAGGAAGCCGATGGTCAGCGGCAGCATGTAGATGCCTGCCCACAGTGGGGTGCTGGCGAAGTCGTAGCCGTGCAGCGGCAACCAGATGCCCTGCAGCCAGATGATCAGCATGAACTGCAGGCCACCACGGGCCATCGAGGCGAGCACGTTGACCACCTGGCCGGCCGCGAATGCCCGGATCTTGAACAGCTTCAGGTCCATCATCGGGTCGCTGACCCGGGCCTCGATCAGGCAGAACACCACCAGCAGCAGCACGCCGCCGATCAGGCCGGTCAGCACCTTCGGTGAGGTCCAGCCCATGGTGTGCCCGCCGTAGGGCTGCAGGCCGTAGGTGATCGCCACCAGGATCGCGATCAGCCCGATGCCGAAGCTCAGGTTGCCCCACCAGTCGATGGCGACCTTCTTGGACCGGTCGCGCGGCTTGTCGCGCAGCGTGCGATAGCCCATCCAGGTGCCCCAGATACCGATCGGCACGCTCACCCAGAACACCGCGCGCCAGTGCCATTCCGACAGCACACCGCCGATGATCAGGCCGATGAACGAGCCACCGATGCCGGCCACCTGGTTCACCCCGAGGGCGAAACCGCGCCGGTCCGGCGGGAAGGCATCGGTGATGATCGCGGTGGAGTTGGCAGTCAGCATCGCACCGCCGACACCCTGCACGATCCGCAGCGCGATCAGTTCCAGCGCGCCGGCCGAGCCGCTGTTGGGCACCAGTGCGCAGGCGATTGAGGCGAGGGTGAAGATCAGGAAGCCGAGGTTGAACAGCTTGGCCCGGCCGTACTGGTCACCGAGCCGGCCGAAGGTCACCACCAGCACCGCGGTCACC
The DNA here is from genome assembly GCA_039922115.1 of Jatrophihabitantaceae bacterium. Classification (GTDB taxonomy): domain Bacteria; phylum Actinomycetota; class Actinomycetes; order Mycobacteriales; family Jatrophihabitantaceae; genus Jatrophihabitans_A. The sequence continues at coordinate 6,954 of JBDSAN010000597.1, read as the reverse complement.
AGCAGGTAACCCATCAGCATCCACAACAGGTAGGAGATGTTGGCTGGGGCGAGTGGGTTGAGTCCGAGGCCGTCGAAGATCGCGGGCAACGAGATCAGCAGAATCGAGGCGTTCACGGTGGCGGCCAGGATTCCGACCGTGGTTACCGATAGCGCGACCCGGCGGGCGTGTGCGGCAGTGTCTGACACAGGTGCGTCCCTTCATTCGTTAGCTACCCTAACTAACAAGTCGGGTCGGGTGCAATTCCCCTGGAAGCATTGGCTTGTCAGCTCGTGCCCGTTCTGCGGCTACCTGCACGCAAGGGAGGGCCCGGCCGGCTCCATAGACTGTGCTGGTGACCGTGCTGCCCATCCGCCTGTTCGGCGACCCCGTGCTGCGCACTCCTGCCGAGCCGGTGACGGTTTTCGACAAGGAGTTGCGCAGGTTGATCGCCGACCTCACCGAGACCATGAACGATGCGCCGGGGGCCGGCCTGGCCGCGCCGCAGATCGGCGTCGGCCTGCGGGTGTTCAGCTACCGCATTTCCGAGGACGAGCAGGGCCACCTGGTCAATCCGGTGCTGCACTTTCCGTCCGAGGAAACCCAGGACGGTCCGGAGGGTTGCCTGTCCATCCCCGGCCTGACCTGGGATTGCCAGCGCTGGCAACAGGTCGTGGCGCACGGGCAGAACGGCTACGGCGATCCGATCACGGTGATCGGCACCGATCGGCTGTCGCGGTGCATCCAGCACGAGACCGATCACCTGGACGGGGTGCTGTTCGTGGACCGGTTGGACCCGCAGGCCCGGCGGGCCGCGCTGGCCGAGATCCGCAACGCCGAGTGGGCCGGCCGGACCCCGCCGGTGGTCAAGCTGAGCCCGCACACCAGCGTGCCGAGCGTGTTCGGGCCGCCGCAGTGAAGTTGCCACAGTGAGATTGCCGCTAGTGAGGTTGATCTAGTGAGATTGCTGTTCGCCGGTACCCCCGAGGCTGCGCTGCCGTCCCTGCGAGCGCTGATCGAGCATCCGGTGCACGAGGTCGTCGCGGTGCTCACCCGTCCGGACGCGCGGGCCGGGCGGGGCCGCGAGCTGAGCCCGTCCCCGGTGGCCGAGCTCGCGCTGGCCGAAGGCATCGAGGTGCTGCGACCGGCCAAGCCCACCGAACCGGCCTTCCTGGCCCGGCTGGCCGAACTCGATATCGACTGCGCGCCGGTGGTCGCCTACGGCGCGCTGCTGCGCGAGCCGGCTTTGAGTTTGCCCAGGCACGGCTGGGTGAATCTGCACTTCTCGCTATTGCCGGCCTGGCGCGGCGCGGCCCCGGTCCAGCACGCGTTGCTGCACGGCGATGGCACCACCGGGGCGTCCACTTTTCTGATCGGGCCCGGCCTGGACGACGGGCCGGTGTACGGGGTGATGACCGAGTTGGTCGGCCAGAACGACACCAGCGGCACGCTGCTGGACCGGCTCGCTACCGGTGGCGCTCAGTTGCTGGTAGCCACCCTGGACGGTATCGCCGATGGCTCGCTGCGGCCGCTGCCCCAGCCGGCCGACGGGGTGTCGCTGGCGCCCAAGCTCACCGTCGCCGACGGCGAGATCCGCTTCGATCAACCGGCGATCGCGATCGACCGGCGGGTGCGTGCCTGCACCCCGGACCCGGGCGCCTGGACCACCCTGCGTGGCGACCGGCTCAAGCTCGGTCCGATGAGCCTGCTCGGCGACGGCAGCCCAGCTGATTGGCCGCCGGCCGGTGCTGGCCAGTTGCGGGTCGAGCGGGCCGAGGTGCTGGTGCAGACCCTGACCGGGCCGATCCGGCTGGGCACCGTGCAGCCACCGGGCAAGCGGCCGATGCCGGCCACCGATTGGGCGCGCGGCGCGCGGTTGCAGGCCGGTGATCGCCTTGGTAGCTAACCCCGATCTCGCCCGGACGGTGGCCTTCCGAACCCTGCAGGCGGTCTCGGTCGACGATGCCTACGCCAACCTGGTGCTGCCCCGTCAGCTGGCCGAAGCAGGCCTATCCGGCCGGGACGCCGCACTTGCCACCGAACTCGGTTACGGAACCCTGCGGGCCAGCGGGACGCTCGATGAGGTGCTGCGCCGCTGCGCCAGCCGCGAGCTGACCGACATCGAGCCGGCGGTGCTGAACCTGCTCCGGCTCGGCGCCTACCAGCTGCTGCGCACCCGGATCCCGACCCATGCCGCGGTCGCCACCACCGTCGACCTGGCCCGCTCGACCGGCAATGCCCGGGCAGCCGGCTTCGTCAACGCGGTGCTGCGCAAGGTCACCGCGCGTGACTTCGACCAGTGGTGCGACCAGATCGCCGGCCAGGCTTCTGAGCTGGGCCAGCTGGCGATCCGCTACAGCCACCCAGGCTGGATCGTCGGGGCGTTCGCCGATGCGCTGGCGGCCGACGGGACCGGGCGGGACGGGACCGAGCGGGACGGTGTCGAGCGGGACGTTGCCGAGCTGGAGGCAGCGCTGGCCGCCGACGACACCCGTCCAGAGACCCACCTGGTCGCCTGGCCGGGCCGGATCGAGCGCGCCGAGCTGGCCGAGCAGGCCGGCGGCCAGGCCGGGCCGTGGTCACCGTTCGCGGTACGGCTGACCGCCGGTGGCGAGCCGGGTGGGCTGGCCGCGATCCAGCAGGGTCAGGCCGGCGTGCAGGACGAGGGCAGCCAGCTGTGCGCGCTCGCGCTGGCCGCGCTGCCGGTCACCGGCTCGGACCAGCGCTGGCTGGACCTGTGCGCCGGGCCCGGCGGCAAGGCGGCGCTGCTGGCGGCCCTGGCCGGCGCCCGGGGTGCCCAGCTGACCGCCAGCGAGCTGCATCCGCACCGGGCCGGGCTGATCGAGCGGGCCACCGCCGGCTGGCCGGTCGAGGTGATCGTCGGCGACGCTCGTGAGTTGCCGGCCACCGAGCCGGGCTATGACCGGGTGCTGCTGGACGCGCCATGCACCGGCCTGGGCGCGTTGCGCCGCCGGCCGGAGGCCCGCTGGCGGCGCAGCCCGGACGATCTGGCCGTCCTGGTGGCCTTGCAGGCCGACCTGCTCGATGCCGCGCTCCGGCTGGTCCGGCCAGGCGGCGTGGTCGGCTACGCGACCTGCTCGCCGCACCTGGCCGAGACCGAGCAGCAGGTGCAGGCGGCGCTGGCCCGCCATCCCGGCCTGGAACTGCTCGACGCCCGGCCGGCCTTTGCCGGCGTGCCCGGACTGACCGGGCCCACCGTGCAGCTCTGGCCGCACCGGCACGGCACCGACGCGATGTACTTCGCGGCGCTGCGCCGGCCGGACTGAACCACTGCGCCGGCCGGACTGAACCACTGACCGGAGCCGAGGCGACCACACCTAGACTCGAAGGCGTGTCCGCACCGTCAGCTGAGCCCATGATCGCGCCGAGCATCCTGTCGGCTGACTTCGCCAACCTCGGCGCCGCTGCGGCCGCGGTCGGCCGGGCCGACTGGCTGCACGTGGACGTGATGGACAACCACTTCGTACCGAACCTGACCATCGGGCTGCCGGTGGTCAAGAGCTTGCACGCGGCCACCGACCTGCCGCTGGACTGCCACCTGATGATCGCCGACCCAGACAGGTGGGCACCCGGCTATGCCGAGGCGGGTGCTGCGAACGTGACCTTTCACGTCGAGGCGGCAACCGACCCGGCCGGCACCGCACGGGCGATCCGGGCGGCCGGCGCGCTGGCCGGCCTGTCGGTCAAGCCGGGTACCCCGATCGAGCCGTACCTGCAGCTGCTCACCGAGTTCGACACGGTGCTGGTGATGTCGGTGGAACCGGGCTTCGTCGGCCAGCGGTTCATGCCCGAGGTGCTGGACAAGGTGCGGGTACTGCGCAAGCAGATCGATTCCGGCGCGCTGCGGCTGTTCCTGGAGATCGACGGTGGCATCACGGCCGAGACCATCGAGCAGGCAGCCGAGGCCGGCGTCGACGTTTTCGTCGCCGGCTCGGCCGTGTACGAGGCCGCCGACCCGGCGGCCGCGGTCGACGCGCTGCGGGCGCTGGCCCGCACCGGCATGACTCGCTGCGCGCACGCGGCCGGCCGGCTGTGAGCGGCGATCCGGGCCAGCGGCCGGGCCCGTCCGACCAGCTGGGCAGCCCGAATGAAACCGAGCCGAATGAAACCGAGCCAGACGAAGCCAGCCCGAACCAAGCCAGCCCGAACCAAGCCAGCGAGGCCGAGCACGCCGCGATGCGCCACGCCGGCGAACTGGCCCGCACGGTTGCCGGCCGAACCAGCCCGAACCCGCCGGTCGCCGCGCTGATCCTGGATCCGGCCGGCCGGATCGTCGGCCAAGGGGCGACCCAGCCGCACGGGCAGGAGCATGCTGAGGTGGTGGCGCTGGCCGCGGCCGGCGAGCTCGCTCGGGGCGCCACCGCGGTGGTCACCCTGGAACCGTGCAACCACACCGGCCGGACCGGTCCGTGTACTGAGGCGCTGATCGAGGCCGGCATCGCGCGGGTGATCTATGCGGTCAGCGACCCGAACCCGATCGCGGCCGGCGGTGCCGATCGGCTGCTGGCCGCCGGCCTGCAGGTGGTCGGTGACGTCGAGACCGCCGAGGTGTGCCGCTCGGCGCTCGGCCCGTGGTTGCTCGCGGTCAGCCAGGCCCGCCCGTTCGTCACCTGGAAGTACGCCGCGACCCTGGACGGCCGGGCCGCGGCCGCCGATGGCAGCTCGCGCTGGATCACCAATCCGATCTCGCGCGCCGATGTGCACGCGCTGCGCGATGTGGTCGATGCGGTGATGGTGGGCAGCGGCACCGTGCTGAGCGATGATCCGAGCCTCACCGTCCGGCTGACCGGGGCGGACGGCACCGAGCAGCTGGCCGAGCGGCAACCGCTGCGGGTGCTGCTGGATCGCCGGCACCGGGTTCCGGACAGCGCGATGATCTTCGACGGCAGCGCCGAAACGGTGGTGCTCGACACCGCCGTGCCCAGATTCGCGCTCAAGGCGCTGTATGACCGGGGTGTCCGGCACGTGCTGCTGGAAGGTGGGCCGACGCTGGCCGGAGCCTTCCTGGAGGCCGGCCTGATCGATGAGGTGGTGGCCTATCTCGCACCCAAATTGCTCGGCGCCGGCCCGTCCGTGCTGGAGGATGCGGGAATACATACCATCTCCGAAGTGGTCTCTTTGGAGGTGGTCGAAATCGTCCGGTTGGGTGACGATGTGAAGATCACGGCCCGACCATCGGCGAGCACGATCGCCGACACCAGCCCTCATCGGCGGAAGGATCAGTAGTGTTCACCGGCATCATCGAAGAGGTCGGCGAGGTCGTCAGCGTCGTCAGTGGCAGCCCGGCCGGCCATTCGGCCGTCCTTCGAATCCGAGCGACCACCACCGCCGAGCAGGTCCGGCACGGCGCCTCGATAGCGGTGAACGGGGTCTGCCTGACCGTGGTCGACCAGCATCCGACCGAACTTGCCAGCGGCGAGGTGGACCTGCCAGCAGCTGTCGAGCTGGACTTCGACGTGATGGCCGAGACCCTCAAGCGCAGCGTGATCGGCAACCTGAGTGCCGGCCAGCAGGTCAACCTGGAACGTGCGGTTCGGGCTGACAGCAGGCTGGACGGTCACATCGTGCAGGGCCACGTGGACGGTACCGGCGTGCTGCTGACGCGCACCCTCGGTGACGGTTGGGAAGGCTTCCGGTTCGCGCTGCCGGCCGAGCTTGCTCGCTATGTCGCGGAGAAGGGTTCGATCGCGGTGGACGGCGTCTCGCTGACCGTGACCGCGGTCGGCCCGGACTGGTTCGAGGTCGGCCTGATCCCGGAAACCCTGCGCGCAACCGTGCTCGGTGGCCTGGACGTGGGCGATCCGGTCAACCTAGAGGTGGACGTGATCGCCAAGTACACCGAACGCCTGCTCGGTTTCGGCAGGTCCGGCAACGAGAACGGTGGCTGACATGCTGGATCCGATCGAGAAGGCAATCGCCGAGATCGCGGCCGGCCGCGCCGTGGTGGTGGTCGATGACGAGGACCGTGAGAACGAGGGCGACCTGATCTTCGCCGCCGAGCTGGCAACGCCGGAGCTGATCGCGTTCATGGTCCGCTACACCTCCGGCTACATCTGCGTGCCGATCACCGACACCGAGGCCGACCGGCTGGACCTGCCGCCGATGTTTCATACCAACCAGGACAAGCGCGGCACCGCCTACACCGTCACGGTGGATGCTCGAGAAGGCGTCACCACCGGTATCTCGGCCACCGACCGGGCGCACACCATCCGGTTGCTGGCAGCCGAGACGACCAGGTCGGCCGACCTGGCCAGGCCCGGGCACGTAGTCCCGCTGCGGGCAAAGGACGGCGGCGTGCTGCGCCGACCCGGTCACACCGAGGCCGCCGTCGACCTGGCGATGCTGGCCGGGCTGCGGCCGGCCGGGGTGCTGTGCGAGGTGGTCAGCGAGAAGGACCCGGGCGGGATGGCGCGGATCGAGGAGCTGCGAGCCTTCGCCGACGAGCATGGCCTGGCGCTGATCTCGATCGCGGACCTGATCGCTTACCGGCGCCGGTTCGAGAAGCTGGTGGACCGGGTTGCCAGTGCCCGGGTGCCGCTGCGCTACGGCGAGTTCACCGCGCATGGCTACTCATCGTCCTATGACGACCGCGAGCACCTGGCCTTCGTGTTCGGCGAGATCGGCGACGGGCAGGACGTGCTGGTGCGGGTGCACTCGGAATGCCTGACCGGCGATGTGTTCGGCTCGCTGCGCTGTGACTGCGGCCCGCAGCTGGACGCGGCTTTGGCCGCGGTGGCCCGCGAGGGTCGCGGCGTGGTGCTCTACATGCGCGGCCACGAGGGCCGGGGGATCGGCTTGCTGCACAAGCTGCAGGCCTACCAGTTGCAGGACGCCGGCCGGGACACCCTGGATGCCAACCTCGACCTGGGGCTGCCGGCCGATGCCCGTGACTACGGCACCGGCGCCCAGATCCTGGTGGACCTGGGAGTGCGCACCATGCGACTGCTCACGAAC
>JBDSAN010000596.1:0-2776 GCA_039922115.1 Jatrophihabitantaceae bacterium | reverse complement strand
GCCAGCCGGTCGGCGTCGGTGTCCGGCGCGAACAGGGCACCCGGTGCGCAGCCGAAAACCCGCTCGATCGCACGCGCGGTGCGTAGCGAGCAGGTGGTCCGGCGACCGGTGAACAGGTGGTTGACGGTGGCGTGGCCGAGACCGGCAGCGCGAGCTAATTCGCGCTCGGACAGGCCGGAGAACTCCAAGCAGTCGATGAGCGTGTTACGGCTTCGCAGCTGCATCACGACTCACCCGCGCCGGTTCGAACGACTGGCAGGTTGCTGTCGATCACGATTGCTCCCCGGGGGTCGGACACCCAAGCGAGTGGACGGAGCCAACCGCTTGAGGTGCCCCCGTCGTCCCGTTAGGATGGGATCGTTAGTCGTCAACGACTAACGACGCCAATCTAAACCGAGTACACATCGCGACGCAAGTGGGGAATTGCCAGCATTGTCTAAGATGTCGACTGCAGCACTGACTGACTGAAGGAGCGCTCTCACTTGAGCAGCTTGTCCGACCTGCTGACCGCGAGGCTTCCGGCCGAGTGGACGAAGGCCCGCCTGGTCGAGGCGATGCACGGTCGACTCGATCGCGCGACGGTGTACAAGTACCTGGCCGGCAACCATCCGCAGAACCCGCAGGATTCGGTGCTGCAGGCCTTCGCCGAGGTGCTGCCCGGACTGACGCTGGTCCAGTTGCGTGCCGCGGTCAATCAGCCGGTCGGCGTCGAGGAACCGTGGATCCCGCCGGTGGAGGCCAACCGGCTGACGATGGCTCAGCGGCGAGCGCTGGAGGCGTTCATCAAGGCGACGGTGGCCAGCTCTGAGGCGTCGGTGGCCGAGCCGGTCCAGGTTACGCTGCCCGCCGCACGGCTGGTCTCGCCCGAACCGCTGACGCCGGTCGAGCAGGCCGCGCGCGCTGAGCTATCGACCGACGAGCAGGCCGAGGTGCAGCGCTACCTGGATCAGCTCAATGCGTCCGGCCGGGGCGACCTGGCCGAGCGGGTGGCGGCGTCCCTGGTGATCAATTCCGCCTCCGAGACGGCCAGCAAGTCGTCCAGGCCCTGACCGTCGCGCGGCTTGGCGGCCACCGCGACGTTGGCGCTGATCCCGCTGGTGCTGAGCGCCGCCCGCAGCCGCAGCGCGAGCGAATCAGCGTTCGGGCCTGGGCAATCGGCCAGCAGGATCGCCAGGCCGGACCGGCCGACCGTGCCGATGGCGTCGCAGCCGGCCTGCAGTCGAGCGATCGCGCTGGCGGCCGCCGGATCGGCTGTGTCCACCCGGAGCACCGACGCGGTGGTGCACGCCTTGATGACTTCCTGAGCGACCGCCGTCCACACCTTCTCTGACATCGGCCGGGGTATCGAGTCCGTGCTTCGCTGAAGCTCGGTCCTCATCATCGTCTTCTGGAATAGCACGACCGCTGGCAACGAAAGCCACAGTAACGGGATACCCGCACGACTCATCAGCGCCTCGGACCCGCCGATCGCGAGCGTTGCCAATTCGACGAGGTGAGCCTTGGTGGAGCAAAGGAATTTCAGGCCGCGCCATGAATTGACGGACGCTGCCGCGACTGCAACCAGCGCGAGCGTAGTGAAATTGTAGGCTGCCGCTGCAGCCAATAGCCGGACGCCAAAGGGCAGATCCAGGGTCATGATTTGGCAGGCGACAAGTGCGGCGATCAGCGTCGTCGAGGTGCTATAGATATAGGCATAAAGCTTCGAGCCACTATTGAGCTTATTTAGCGGCCATTCGCCCAAGCTGGCGATAATGACAACCACGGCGACGAATTTCGGCTGCAGCATAACCGCCGCCGCGAAGGTCCAGGTGCTCTGAAGGTCCCAGAAGATCGGTGTCGGACGGTCCATGGCTATCGTCCACCTCGCCCGTTCCGACCTGAGGCTAAAGACGGAGTAGACGACGCTCAACGACGCGAGCAAGCAGGTCGTCCAGAACCCAACCAGGGTCAGCCGCGTTGACATGATCAGCGGCGCTGAGACTGCGACGGCGTCGACTATGAGGAGTAGAGCGAGCGTGGATTTCGGCGCGTCCCAAACCTTCCACGCGGATACTGTTCTGAACACGCTCTACCCTTCGGAAGCTGGAGTCTTGGTGCTGACGAGCGGGAGGTGAATTATGCGGAACGTCATCTGGGGCGGCTGAAGTCCTAGGCGGTCCTTGTTGGTACTTAACGTACCCAATCCGCTGCGTTGTGTCACCACGAATGCTTACCAACAACCCCATTGTTCCGGGCCGGGAGGCTCGGGGCAATGGGGCCGGAAGAAATCCTTAATGAGACTTATGGTCAGGTATTTCATCCCGGATTTCGATACGCCCGGTAACCAATCGTGACTACCGAATCGGCTCACGCGACGGTCTCGGTACGACCCTGGGTGGCCAGCAACTGCTCCACCTGCTGGTCGCCGCTCGGTTCTGACGCGACCACGAGCTGAGCTGTGCCCTGCCTGGCCGGGTAGGCGTGCAACCCGCGGGCGGGCGACTTGACCTCGGCGGCGGGGCAGTCCGCAAGCAGGATGATCATGCCCACCCCCTTGAGTCGGCCGATCGTATCGCAGCCTGTCCGGGAGCGGCCCACCACGGCGACCCGCACAGCCGAACCTGTCTCGATCCACAGGATGGATGGCCGTCGACATGCGGCCCACCACGGTATTGGCAACCGGGGCGCCAGTAGCTCCGACAAGGCAGCCGCCAAATATCGCGAACTCGATGCCAATTGCAACAGGCAGTGAAATCTAGTTGAGCGAAACTGCTTCGGTGCTGCTAAAGCCAGGACG
>JBDSAN010000595.1:0-2935 GCA_039922115.1 Jatrophihabitantaceae bacterium | reverse complement strand
CGGTCACCACCATGGTCTTGCCGGCACCGGTCTCGCCGGTCACCACGGTGAGGCCCGGACCCAGTTCGAGTACCGCGTCATCGATCACACCAAGGCCGCGGATCCTGATCTCTTCTAGCATCTGCTTCGCCACGTCCTACCGAGTAGTTGGACTGCCATCACGCAGGCTGCGAACCGGAAGCTGGAACTTCGCGACCAGCCGCTCGCCGAACGGGGTCGGGTGCGGTCGGGCGATCGAGATCCGCTGATCGGATCGCTCGATCCGCAGCTTGGTGCCCCACGGCAGATCATGGATCCGCCGGCCGTCACAGCTGAGCACGCCCGGATGCTCATCGCCGATCAGCTCGATCCCGATCTGGGAGTCCGGAGCGACCACCAGCGGACGTTGGAAGAGCGCGTGGGCGGCGTTGGGCACGACCAGCATGGCCTCGACATTCGGCCACATCACCGGACCGCCCACCGAGAACGCGTAGGCGGTCGAGCCGGTCGGGGTCGCGCAGATCACCCCATCACAGCCGAATCGCAACAGCGGCCGGTCATCGACCGAGACCGCGACCTCCAGCAGCTTCTCCCGGGAACTCTTCTCCACCGAGGCCTCGTTCAGCGCCCAGTCCTCGGCGATCACCTCACCATCGAGGGTGCAGGTAACCCGCAACGTGAAGCGCTGCTCCACCGAGTAGCTACCTTCCACGATCGCGGTGACGGTGGCTTCCAGCGCGTCGACCTCGGTCTCGGCAAGAAAGCCGACCCGGCCGAGATTGACGCCGAGCAGCGGCACACCGGCCAGCCGAGCGTCCTCGGCAGCCCGCAGGAAGGTGCCGTCACCGCCGAGCACCAGCGCAACCTCGGTGCCCTTGGCGCCCTCAGATCCTTGGATGATCGTGACATTGCCCAGCGCATCGCCATCGATGTCGCGGGCCAGGTCAGCGGCCTCGTTGGACCGGATTCGCACCTCGAAGCCGGCCGAGTTAAGCCGGCTGATCAGGTGCCTGGCGAGTTCGCGGATATCGGGACGGCCACAGTGGACCACTAGTAGCGCTGATCTCATGTCGCCTCCATGGTCACGGACTCGATCATGCTCCGATCGGCCGGCCCCGCGTCGCGGCGCAACCACAGGAAGAATTCCACGTTGCCGCTCGGGCCCGGTAACGGGCTGCGCGCCACCCCTGCCGTGCCCCAGCCGAGGTCCTCGGCTGAGCGTGCCACCGAATGGACCGCCTCGGCACGGAGCGCCGGCTCGCGCACCACGCCACCCTTGCCGAGTCGATCCCGGCCGACTTCGAACTGGGGCTTGACCATCGGCACCAGGTCGTCGGTGGTGCATCCGGACAACGCGGGGAGTACCAGGCCTAGCGAGATGAAGGACAGGTCAGCGACGGTCAGCGATACCTGGCCGCCGATCTGCTCCGGCACCAGGGTCCGGACGTTCATCCGGTCGCGGATGAGCACTCGGGGATCGACCTGCAACGACCACACCAGCTGGCCGTACCCGACATCGACCGCGACCACCTCGCTGGCCCCCCGCCGCAGCAACACATCGGTGAAGCCCCCGGTGGACGCGCCTGCGTCCAGGCAGCGCCGGCCGCTGATCGGCAGGTCGAAGCTATCCAGGGCGCCGAGCAACTTGTGCGCACCGCGCGATGCCCAGCCCGGATCATCGAGGTCGGCCAGCACCCGGATCGGCGTGTCATGCTCCACGCCGGTAGCGGCCTTAGTCGCGGTGGTGCCGCGCACCTGAACCCGACCAGCCACGATGAGTTCGCTGGCCTGCTCGCGGGAACGGGCCAGTTGCCGGCGGACGAGTTCGGCGTCCAGCCTTAGCCGACGAGCCATCAGGTCCCGGGTCAGGCCCGGTCAAGGCTGGTCAGCGCACCCTGCAGTAGCTGGTGCAGGTCCTCCAGCTGGCTGGCCGCGTCGGGTAGCGGCAGCTCGGCGATGCCGTCCGGACCGGTCAGCGCCGCGATCACGGCCTCGATGTGGGTCACCACATCATCGTCGTCGGCAGCTTGGTCGTGCAGGTCAATACCGGTCACCAGCTCAGGCTACCGGTGACCGGCCATCGTCCTGGGCTGGCGCGCGCTGCCCTGTTGATAAATCGACATCGGTCAGATCCAGGTCCTTGAGGACGGCTGCTGCTACCTGGTCGGTGGCTTCGACCGATTCGACCGGTACAGCCTGGTCGCGTTGCCGCCAGGCGGCCACCGCGAGCGCGCGCAATGCATCGAGACCATCGGACTCGCCGTTGGGCGGCCCAACCTGCAGCACCAGGGCGCGGTCGGCCAGCCGGACGGTCGCGTTGCCGCAGCTAATCAGCTGGCCGTTGTCGACAACATCCGGATGAGCGTTCAGTAGCGCTGACACATCCGCACCGAGGTAGTCCGGACGGTGCAGGGCTCCAGCGGCCAGCAGCTGTCGCGGCGTGGTAATGCCGGACAGCACCAGCAGCGACGGGCAGCCGACCCGTCGGGCACCTTCGATATCGGTATCCAGCCGGTCGCCGACCACGATGGGACGCTGCGCTCCGGAACGCTGCACGCTCTCGGCATGCATGGCCGGGTCCGGCTTGCCGGTAGCGGCCGGCGTGATCCCGGTCGCATGGACGAGGGCGGCGACCATTGAACCGTTGCCCGGCAACCTGCCGCGCGGGGATGGCACGGTGGCATCGAGGTTGGTGGCAAGCCATGGAACGCCCCGGCCGATCGCGATCGCGGCCTCGGCCAGCGCCCGCCAACTTAGCTCGGGAAAGAAGCCTTGCACGACCGCGGCCGGCTTATCTTCGGCCGAGCTGACCGGCACAAGGCCGCGCTCGGCGACCGCTTCGATCAAGCCGGTGGTGCCGAGCACCAGCACCGGCGAACCGGCCGGCAGCCGGTCCGCCAGGTAGTGCGCGGCTGCTTGCGCCGAGGTGACCACCTCGGCGGGATCGGCCGGGACG
>JBDSAN010000594.1:0-2863 GCA_039922115.1 Jatrophihabitantaceae bacterium | reverse complement strand
CCGCGATTGCGGCCATCGTCGGAGCCGCCGCCCCGCTGGCGAACAGCCCGATCAGGCCGGCGACGGACTTGCCGGCGATGCCTGCGAAGGTGGTCACGGCCAGCCCGGTGAACCGCTGCTCGCCCTGCAGCACGCCCTGGCACAACCCCTGGATCGCGGTTCCGGGCATGGCGAGCGCGACCAGCAGCACGCCAGCCGCGCCGGGCAGGTGCAGGAACGCCAGCAGCACCGGGCTGATCGCGGCGATCAGCAGCGCGGCACCAAGGCCGATCGCCACCCCCGCCTGCCACAGCCCGCTGGCCTGATCGGTGGCCATCCGCCGGGCAGCGACCGCCTGCAGCGCGAATGAGGGCACCGAGCCGATCAGCAGCAGGTTGAACAGCGTGACCAGCTCGCCGTAATCGGCGCTGTTGAGCAACCGCGCGGCACCGAGCAGCAACAGGTAGCTGCCGATGTTGCCGACCCAACCGGCGACGGTAACCCCGACCAAGCCCCTGGCGACGCCGTCCGTGGCGGCAGCGCTGGCCGGGTTGCCCTGCGCTGGTCGAACTGACACGCGCCCGGTCTCCTCGCTGCTGCCGCTACAGTCTGGTGCGAACCGAGCGTATAGAACCCCGGCCGGGCGTGGCCGCCCGGTCATGGCAGGACGGACCGATCCGGGTGCAGCGTGGCCGTGTCAGCCGCTGGATGCGCCTCGCCGCGCTGGCCGATCTTGCGGTGCTGGTACTGGCGGCCTGGCTGTTGTGGCCGCAGCACGCGGGTGGTTACGGCCTCGGCCACGACATGGTGTTCACCCCCCACCAGCCACTGGGCCTGGATTCGGTCGGACTCGGCACGACCTCACCCCGCGCGGTGCCGCTGGACGCTCTCGTAGCGCTGGCCGGCAAGCTGATCGGCGGCGCGGCCACCGGCCGGATCGCGCTGCTGGTGCCGCTGCTGGCTGCCGGTTGGGGATCGATCAGGCTGCTCGGCTCACGCTGCTTGTCGGCCCGGCTGCTGGTCGGCGCGCTGGCGATCTGGAATCCGTTCGTGGTGGAACGGCTTGCGCTGGGCCAGTGGGCGCTGCTGTGGGCCTACGGGGCGTTGCCGTGGCTGGTCCGAGCCGCGCACCGGATCCGGACCGGTCATCCGACCAGGACGAGCTGGGCGGTGCTGGTCGGTTGCCTCGCCGCCTGTGCCATCACGCCCACCGGAGCCCTGATCGGTGCCGCGACAGCGGTCGTGCTCGGTTGGCCGGCGCCAGCCAACGCGCGCCGGTTGGCAGGGCTGGTCACCGCTGCGGTCCTGGTCCAGCTGCCGTGGTTGCTGCCCGCGCTGCTGTCCACCGCCTCGGCGACCAGTGACCCGCACGCGGTGGCCGCCTTCGCCGCCAGGTCCGAGCGATCCGGCGGCGCGCTGCTCAGCCTGCTCGGGCTCGGCGGCAGTTGGAGTTCGGACGTGGCCCCGGCCAGCCGCGCCGGCGTGCTGGGTTACCTGAGCACGTTGCTGGTGGTGCTCGCACTCGCGCTCGGGCTGCCCCGGTTCGGCCCGGCCGTGCTCCGGTCCCGGCTGGTCTGGCTGGCTGCTGGGGGCTTTGTGCTGGCGGCAGCGGCCACGGTGCCGGGCTTGTCGGCGGCGTTGCGCTGGGCGGTTGCCACGCTGCCTGGGGCTGGCCTGTTACGGGACGGCCAGAAATGGCTGATGCCCTTTGTACTGCTGGCTGTTCTGGCCGCCGGCGCGGCCATCGAGGTGCTGGCGAGTGAGCCGTTCAGCAGCCGGCTTGAACCAGCCGCCAGGCCGCCGTGGCGAGCGCTGCTGTGCGTCGGCGCGCTGGCGTTGCCGCTGCTGGTGCTGCCGGACGCGCCGGCCACCCTGCGAGTGCCGCTGACCCCGGTGCATTACCCGGCCGACTGGTCGGCGGTAGCCGCCCGGCTCGAGGGTGCGCCGCCGTCGTCCGGCTCGGTGCTCGCGCTGCCGTTCGCCTCGTACCGGGCCTTTGACTGGGCGCCCGGTCGCAGCGTGATCGACCCGGCGCCGCGGCTGCTGCCGGTGCCGGTGGTGGTGGACGATCGGCTGGCGGTTTCCGGCCGGCTGCTCGCTGGCGAGGACCGGACCGCCGCCACGATCGGGCAACTGCTGGCCACCGATCCGGTACCGGCCGCGCTGGCAGCGGGGCTGGCCGGGCACGGCATCGGCTGGGTGCTGGTCGAGGCCGGTACGCCTGGCCCGCCGTTGCCGGACCTGACCGGACTGCGCCAGGTGTACGCGGGGACCTCGCTGCAGCTGTATCAGATACCCGGTCCGATCAAGGTCACCGAGCGCGGCTGGGCCCAGCGCTGGCTGGTGATCGGGACAGATCTGCTGATAGCGGCGCTGATCCTGCTGGCGGTCCTGGTCGGGATCGGCGAGCTGGCCCGCCGCCGGCGGTCGGTGTTGCTACACTCGCCGGTAACAACGACTTCGGAGGACCTCTAGTGGGCAAGCTGATCTCTCTGGTGCTGTCCGCGATCGTAGGGGCCAGCTTGGCCGGCTTCGCCGTGAAGGGCGTGATCTCGTCCTCGACCGCCGCGCCGAAGAACAACCCGGCCAGCGCGCAGATCGTCGACTACGGCAACCGCTGAGCGTCCGGCTGCACCGTTTCGGCCAGGATCAATCGCTCGAACCGTGCCGCCGAGGATTGCCAATCGAAATTCTGAGCCCGTTCCCGCGCCCGCTTGCCCATCGCCAGCCGCGCCTCGGTGTCGCTGAGTAGTTCCCGAGTCCTGCTCACCAGCTCGTCCAGGTCGTCCACCAGCAGCCCGGTCTCGCCGTCCTGAATTGACTCGGTCACCCCGCCGGCGAACGAGTACCCGATCGCGGGCACCGAACGGGCGGCGGCCTCCAT
>JBDSAN010000593.1:0-10663 GCA_039922115.1 Jatrophihabitantaceae bacterium | reverse complement strand
CCCCGCCCAGAAACCCCAACGCAATATAAGGCCATGACCACGCAGCCAGGGCGCCCGCCCAGCCGGCGTGCCGCCGAGCCAGCGCGTAGTCGGAGGTCCGATTGCGGACCGTAATGACGCTTTCCAGGTCAGCGATCGGACCTCCGACGAAGCGCAAGCACCAGCGCCGCCACCCGCGACAAGTCAACTACAGCGAGAGTTGGTTGACGATAGCGCCAAAGAGCGGTGGCATCGCGGCAGCAGCCGGCACGATCCGCCGCCGCAGCCATGGCCGGGACGCCGCGAACAGCAACGACTCGGTCATCACCCGGTAGCGCCGCGACGCCTGCCGCCAGGCCTTCTCGTAATCGCCCGGCCGGTCCACCCGCAAGCAGCCAGCCAGCGCCCACGCCGACTGCAGCCCGACCGAGATGCCCTCGCCGGTCAGCGCGTCCACATAACCGGCGGCATCACCAACCAGCAGCACCCGGCCAGCCACCCGCCCCGGCACCGACTGCCGCAGCGGCCCCGCGCCAAGCACCGGCGTGCCCGCCACCCCCGAAAGCCGATCGGCCAGCTCAGGAAAGGCCTGCATTTGCTGGTCAAACGGCTCCCGGACGCTCGACAGCACCGCCACCCCGACCAATCCATCGGCGACCGGAGTCACGTACGCCTCAGCCGACGAAGCCCAGTGCACCTCAACCAGATCGGTCCACGGCGCGACCGGATAGTGCCTGCGCTGCCCCCACCGCGCCAGCCCAGACCCGGAAGCCGACCTCGGCCCGGACGCAGCGGTCGGCTGCAGCCCAACCGCTCGCCGCACCGCCGAATGCAGTCCATCGGCACCCACCAGATACCGCACCCGAAAGCCTGCCGCGCTGACCGTCCGATCATCCTGCGAGACTGCCTTGACGGCGACCGGAACGATCGGGATTCCCCTTTTTTCCACTGCCGAACACAGCGCAGCTTGCAACTCGACCCGGCGCACCCCGCGACCCGGCCCGGCCCGGAACTCCGCATCCACCGACCGCCGACCATCCCGGTAGCCGATCCCCCGCAACGGCTGCCCACTCGGATCCACCCCGAGTTCGGCCAGCGAGCGCAGCGCCGCCGGCAGCAGCCCCTCACCGCACGCCTTATCGATCGGTGCCGAATCCGGCCCGCTCCGCGGGTCAGCCACCACCACCGACAGGCCCGCGTCGGCCAGGTACAGCGCCGTCGCCAGGCCAACCGGCCCCGCACCGGCAATCAGCACGTCCGCATCGGTCACGCCGACCCCACGGTAAGCCCTGCCAGCGCCCGGTTCTCCACTCCGATCCGCACCCGCAGCAGCGCCGCGTTAAGCACCGTGAACACCAGCGCGGTCAGCCAGGCCGTATGTACCAGCGGCAGCGCGAATCCCTCGACGATCACGGCCAGATAGTTCGGATGCGAGAACCACCGATACGGGCCGCCGGTCACTCGACCGGCCCCGGCCACGATCACCACCCGGGTGTTCCACTGCCGGCCCAGCGTCGCGATGCACCACCAGCGCAAACCCTGCGCCGCGAGCACCAGCGCCAGCATCGGCCAGCCCAGCGCCGGCACGAATGCCCGCCAGTGCGCCTCGATCAGGCAGCCGACCAGCAGGCCGGTGTGCAGCACCACCATCACCGGGTAATGCCCGGCACCGAACTCGACGCCGGCCCGAGCCCGGCTCCAGGCCAGATTGCGCTGCGACACCACCAGCTCGCCGATCCGCTCAGCCGCGACCGCGAGAATCAGCAGCAAATACCAGCTCATTGGCTGACCCCTTACCAGCTCAGCAGGACGAGTTCGCTGCAGAAACCCGGTCCCATCGCCATCAGCACTCCGGGGCTGCCCGGCGGGAAGCTTCGCTTGGCCAGCGTGTCGGCCAGCACGTGCAGCACCGAGGCCGAGGACAGGTTGCCCACCTCAGCCAGCGAGCGCCAGGTGATCTCCAGCGCATCCGGGGCCAACCCGAGCGTCGCCTCGATCGCCTCGATCACCTTCGGCCCGCCGGGATGTGACACCCAACCGGCCACCTCGGCCAAACCCAGCCCGTGCCGATCCAGCAAGCCCTGCACGTCCGAGGCCAGGTGCTGCTCCACCAGCACCGGGACCTCGGCATCCAGCACGATCTTCAGCCCGCCGCTGCCGACGTCCCAACCCATCGTCCGCTCGGTGCCCGGGTACAGGTGCGCCACCGAATCCAGTACCTGTGGACCGCTGGGCGGCACCGGCAACCTGGCCACCCGGTCCGCGCCGACCGCGACCACGGCGGCCGCGCCGTCGCCGAACAACCCGCTGGCCACCAGGTTGGCCACCGACCGGTCATCGCGCTGCACGGTCAGCGAGCACAATTCCACCGACACCAGCACCGCGACCTGATCCGGATGGCCGAGCAGGTAGTCGTGCAGCCGAGCTATCCCCGCTGCCCCGGCCACGCAGCCCAGGCCGAAGATCGGTACCCGCTTCACGTCCGGGCGCAAGCCAACCCTGGCCGCGATCCGGGCGTCCAGCGACGGCGCAGCCACCCCGGTCACGGTGCTGAAAATGATCAGATCGACCTCGGCTGGTGCCAGGCCGGCGTCCTCCAGCGCACCGGTCAGCGCCGCTGCACCCAACTCGGTACCCACCGAGATGAACGCGTCGTTGCGCGCCCCGAAGTCGGCCAGCTGCGGGTAGCGCTCCAGCGGCAGCGCCAGGTAGCGCCGATCCACCCGCGCGCTGCGATGAAACCGGCGCAGCAGCGCCCGATCCCGCTTGCTGTTTTCGTCCTCGCCCACGCACAGCTCAGCGAATGCCTCGGTGATGACGTCCTGTTCGTAACCATGTTCAGCGAGCGTTGCGTGGACGGCTGCGATGGTTGTCATCGATCCACCATAGGTGGATTTCGCCGACCCCTATGCTCGCTGAAATGAACTCCCGGCTGCGCGGACTGCTGCTGGCCAGCCATCCGGCGCCCTCAGCCGCGGTCACCGTGCTGGCGACCGTGCTGTTCATCAGCGCCGGCAACCCGGCCCGGACCTGCCTGATCGGCGCGCTTGCCCTGCTCACCGGCCAGCTTTCGATCGGCTGGTCCAACGACCTGATCGACCGTCGCCGCGATATCGGCGCGCACCGCACCGACAAGCCGCTCGCGGTCGGCTCGATCGAGGTGGCCACCCTGCGCCGTGCCTGCGGGACGGCGCTGGTGCTGAGCATCCCCACCTCGCTCGGGCTCGGCTGGCGCGCCGGGCTGCTGCACCTGGCCGCGGTCGGTGCCGGATGGGCTTACAACCTCGGGCTAAAGTCCCGGCTCGGTTCGCCGCTGCCCTACCTGGCGGCGTTCGCCGCGCTGCCGGTGATCGCCACCGAAGCGCTGCCCGAGCACCGGTTACCGCCACTCTGGATCATCGTCGCGGCTGGCCTGATCGGCGCCGGGGCGCATTTCGGCAACGTGCTGCCCGACCTGCCCGACGACCTGGCTGCCGGGGTGCGCGGCCTGCCCCAGCGGCTCGGCAGCACCGGTGCGGCGATCGGCGCCGGCCTGCTCACGCTGGCCGCGACCGCGCTGGTGCTGCTGGCCAACCCGGGATGGCCGGCGATCGCGGTCGGTGCCGGCGTGCTCGTCCTGGTAGCAATTGGCCTGCACGCCAGCATCCGTGGCCGCCGGCCGGCGATCACCTTCTACCTGATCATGGCCAGCGCGGCCGGCAACGTGGCCCTGATCGCGGCCAGCGGCGCGCTCAGCTGACAGGTCGGGCAGTTGCACACCGCCCCGCTCGACGAGTGGTCAGTTACGCCTCGGATGGGCGTCTTGGATCGACCATTCGTCGCCGAACCGCCCACTCGCCGACGCGACGCCCACCGAACCGCCCACTCGCCGACGCCACGTCCGCCGGCACCGCTCGCACGAGGCGTGCCTTCGCCGAGCCACCCGGCGCGAGACGGCGGTTTGCGGCAGGCTCATTAGGCTGGTCGACAAACCCGCCCGCAACGGCCGAGTAAGGGACGCACCGATGACCGGATCGCTGATCATGTCCAGCCGCGACCTGCGCTTCCTGCTCTACGAATGGCTGGACGTGCTCACGCTGACCGAGCGGGCCCGCTACGCCGAGCATTCGGCAGCTACCTTCGACGCGGTGCTGGACCTGGCCGAGCAACTGGCCACTCGCGAGTTCGCCCCGCACAACCGCGCCGCCGACGAGCACGAGCCACAGCTGGTGGACGGCAAGGTCCAGCTGATCGAGCAGGTCGGCCCGGCGCTGGCCAAATTCGCCGAATCCGGCCTGATCGCAAGCACTTTCGACACCGAGCTCGGCGGCCTGCAGCTGCCGACGGTGCTCGCTCGGGCCGCGATGGCCTGGCTGCAAGCGGCCAACGTCGGCACCTCGGCCTACCCGTTTCTGACCATGGCCAATGCCAACCTGCTGATCGCGCACGGCAGCGCCGAGCAGGTCGACACCTGGGTACGGCCGATGCTCGAAGGACGGTACTTCGGCACCATGTGCCTGTCCGAGCCACAGGCCGGCTCGTCGCTGGCCGACATCACCACCAAGGCGGTGCCACAGCCGGACGGCAGCTACCGACTGTTCGGCAACAAGATGTGGATCTCGGCCGGCGATCACGAACTGGCCGAGAACATCGTGCACCTGGTGCTGGCCAAGCTCCCGGACGGCCCGCCCGGTGTGAAGGGCATCTCGCTGTTCATCGTGCCGAAGCGGCTGGATTCCGGACCGAACGATGTGGCGCTGGCCGGGCTGAACCACAAGATGGGCTACCGGGGCACCACCAACTGCCTGCTGAACTTCGGCGAGGGCGCCCAGCGGCCCGGCGGCCAACCCGGCGCGGTCGGTTACCTGGTCGGCGAACCGCATTCCGGGCTGGCAGCGATGTTCCACATGATGAACGAGGCCCGGGTCGGGGTCGGCCTGGGCGCGACCGCGCTCGGTTACACCGGTTACCTGCACGCCCTGGACTACGCCCGGACCCGGCTGCAGGGCCGCGCGGCCACCAACCGCGATCCGAGCCAGCCGCAGCTGCCGATCATCGAGCACCCGGACGTCCGGCGCATGCTACTGGCACAAAAGGCTTATGTGGAAGGCGGATTGGCGCTCGGGCTGTACTGCTCCAAGCTGGTCGACGATCAGCTCACCGCGCCGGCCGAGGCCGACCGGCAACGGGCCGGCCTGCTGCTGGACGTGCTCACCCCGATCGCCAAGAGCTGGCCGTCCCAATGGTGTCTGGCTGCCAACGACCTCGCCATTCAGGTGCACGGCGGCTACGGCTACGCCCGTGACTACCCGGTCGAGCAGTTCTACCGGGACAACCGGCTCAACCCGATCCACGAGGGCACCCACGGCATCCAGGCGCTGGACCTGCTCGGCCGCAAGGTGAGCATGCAGGGTGGGGCCGGGCTGAGCCTGCTGGTCGAGACGGTGCGCGCCAGTATCGCCCGTGCCGAGGCAGCCGGCGGCCAGCCGAAGGCGCACGCGGCGGCACTCGCGGCTGGCTGGGATCGGCTGGTGGAGGTCACCGCACTGCTGCACGGCAACGGCAACTCCGAACGGGCGCTGGCCAACGCCACCGTCTACCTGGAAGCGACCGGACACCTGGTGCTCGGCTGGCTGTGGCTGGAGCAGCTGCTGGCCGCCGGTGACCGGAATGGCGCGTTCTATCAGGGCAAGCGGCAGGCGGCGGCCTATTTCTGCCGGTGGGAACTGCCAAAAACCGGACCGATGCTCGAGCTGCTCGCCGGGCTGGACAGCACCGTGCTCGACACCGCGCCAGAATGTCTCTAATTAGCAGCATTTCATCGGTGCCGGCAGCGAACTCGGGAGCGGTTGTCACTGCCTGGTCCTAGGTTGAGTGCATGACAGACGTGATTTCAGCACGCGGCCTGGTCAAGACCTACGGCAAACTACGCGCACTGGACGGTCTGGATTTGTCCGTTCCGCAAGGCAGCATTCTCGGCCTGCTCGGCCCGAACGGGGCCGGCAAGACCACCGCGGTGCGGATCCTGACCACGCTGCTGGACGCCGATGGCGGCAGCGCCACCGTGGCCGGCTTCGACGTCGCCAGCCAACCCGGCCAGGTGCGGGCCCAACTCGGCCTGTCCGGCCAGTACGCGGCCGTCGATGAATACCTGACCGGCTACGAGAACCTGAACATGGTGGGCCGGTTGTACGGCCTGGGCCGCAAGCGGTCGCGGGAACGGGCCCGCGAACTGCTCGACCGGTTCGACCTCACCGAGGCGGCCGATCGTCCGGTCAAGACCTACTCCGGCGGTATGCGCCGCCGGCTGGACCTGGCCGGTGCGCTGGTCGCGGCGCCACCGGTGCTGTTCCTGGACGAGCCGACCACCGGCCTGGACCCGCGCAGCCGCACTGCCATGTGGGACGTAATCCTCGAACTGGTCAGGGGCGGTACCACGTTGCTGCTGACCACCCAGTACCTGGAGGAGGCCGACCGGCTCGCCGACGACATCATGGTGATCGATCACGGCAGGACGATCGCGCACGGCACCGCCGACCAGCTCAAGGCCCGGCTCGGCGGCGAGCGGGTCGAGATTGTCCTTGCCAGATCGGAAGATCTGGATTCGGCCAGGGCCGTTCTCAGCGAGCTTTCCGATGCCAGCGTGGACGTCGACCCGCAGGCCCGTCGGCTCGCGGTGCCGGTAGCCGGCGGGGCGAGCGCCCTGATGGAGACGCTGCGCCGGCTGGACGAGGCGCAGATCGCCTTGCTGGACGTGGCATTGCGCCGGCCGACCCTGGACGATGTGTTTCTCACCCTGACCGGCCACCCATCCGAGGACTCCGAACCCGCCGAGCAGCCCGGCGCCAGTCCCGAGGCGTTGGAGCTGGGTCGATGAGCGCCGCAAAGGCCCTGTTGGACGGGGCAATCGTGGCCAAGCGCAACCTGATCAAGATCAAGCGGGTGCCAGACCTGCTGGTGTTTTCCACCATCTCACCGATCATGTTCATCCTGCTGTTCGCCTACGTGTTCGGCAGCGCGATCAAGGCACCCGGCGTGAACTACCGGGAATTCCTGATCCCCGGCATCTTCGCCCAGACGGTGATCTTCGGCGCCACCCTCACCGGGGCCGGCATGGCCGATGACATCCAGAAGGGCATCATCGACCGGTTCCGGTCGCTGCCGATGTCGCGCTCAGCGGTGTTGATCGGGCGCACCGGCAGCGATGTGGCCAACAATGCCCTGATTATTGTGGTGATGTCGGTGACCGGGCTGATCATCGGCTGGCGGATCCGCAGCTCGGTCGGCGAGGCGATCGGCGGCTTCCTGCTGCTGCTCGTCTTCGCCTACGCGGTGTCCTGGATCATGGCCTGGGTCGGGTTGATCGTGCCCAGCGTCGAGGTGGTCAACAATGCCTCGTTCATCGTGATCTTTCCGGTCACCTTCATCGCCAACACCTTCGTCCCCACCGCAGGCTTTCCGGCGCCACTGCGGTTCGTGGCCAACTGGAATCCGGTTTCGTCAGTCACCCAGGCCGCTCGCGACCTGTTCGGCAACACCAATCCGAACGTGCAGGTTCCTGACTACTGGTCACTGCGGCATCCGGTCAGCTACACCCTGATCTGGGTGGTGCTGCTGTTGCTGATCTTCATCCCGCTGTCAGTTCACCAGTACCAGAAGGCGGCCAGCCGCTGACCGGATCGAGCACCGCAACCGGATCGTTGCTTGCCTGTAATAGCGTGCGGCTATGACCCCCACCCAGCTACGCGCCTTCGCGGCGGTGGTGCGGTTGGGGTCGGTGAAGGGCGCGGCCGCCGAGCTGACTGTCTCCGAGGCCGCGGTGTCGATGCACGTCGCCCAGCTGCGCAGGGAACTCGGCGATCAGCTGTTCACCCGGACCGCGGCCGGACTGGCCTTCACCCCGGGCGGGCTGCGGCTGGCCAGCCGGGCCTCGGAGATGCTCGGGCTGGCCGATCGCACCGTCCGCGAGGTCAGCCAGGCCTCGCAGGGTCGGCGGTTGCTGCGGATTGCCGCGTCCAGCCTGTTCGCCGAGCACGCCGCGCCGGGACTGATCGAGCTGTTCGCCAGCCGGGCCGACGACCTCGACATGGAGCTGAGCGTGCACGACCCGAGCCAGTTCGCCCAGCTGCTGCACGCCCGGGTGGTGGACGTGGCGATCGGCCCGCACGCGCCCCACCTGGACGACACCCTGGTGCAGAAGCCGTTCCTGAAGTACCGGGTGATCGGGGTGGTCGGGCCTGAGCACCCGCTGGCCAAACTACATCCGGGCCTCGGCCAGCTGCGCGAGCAGACCTGGCTGCTCGGGCCGTCCGCGGTCGTCGCGGCCGGCTCGATGCCGGCCCTGGTCAGGCGGATCAACCCGCCGGAGGACCGGCAACGGATTTTCCAGAGCCATGCCGCCGCGCTGGAGGAAGCCACTCGCAACAGCGGGGTCGCGCTGGCGGTGTCCTACGCGGTCAACGCCGACCTGGCTGAGGGACGGCTGGTCCGGGTCGCCAGCACCCTGCTACAGGCTGACGGCTCGTGGAGCACCCAGATCCTGCCCGAACCCAGCGCGCTGCCCGCCGCCGCCGAGCTGACCCGGTTCATCAGCACGCCGCGAGCCACCCAGGCGATGCTGCGCGGCCCGGGCGTCAACGTCGGCCGGTTCCGCCCGTCCATCCACGTCACGCTCTGGAGCTAGCCACGCTGGGGCTTCAGCCACGCTCACGGGACAGCTCGCCGACCACCCGGAACAGCGCGTTGAAAGTGTCGGCCGGCAGCAGCGCGTCGCAGCAGGGCAGCGCCGCGGCCATCGTCGAGACCAGCGGCTGGAAGCCGTCCGCGCCGGCTCGCGGGTTCATCCAGATCACCCGGTAGGCCCGCCGGCGCAGCCGGGCCATCACCGCAGCCAGCTCGGCCGGCTCGCCGCTGTCCCAGCCGTCCGAACCGATCAGCACCACCGCACCGCGCACCGACCCCCCGTGCCGGCCGGCCAGCAACTGCTGCAGGCTCCCAGCGATCCGGGTGCCGCCGAACCGGTCAGCGACCGAGTCGGTGGCAAGCTGCATCGCCTGCTCGGGCGAGCGGTGCGCCAGCATCGGGGTCAGCCGGGTGAGGTTGGTGGCAAATGCGAAAGCTTCCGCGTCGGCGAACAGCACCAGCGCGCGCATCAGCTGGAAGTAGGCCGGCACCTGCGCCTGCATGGACTGGCTGACATCGCAGAGCATCACCACCCGGCGCGGCTTGCGGACCGGGCTCACCTGGACCAGCTCGATCGGTTCCCAGCCGGTCCGGCGAGCTCGCGCGATGGTCGGCCGGATCGTGATCCGGGCGCCGTTGCGATGCGCTGCCATCCGGCGGCTGCGCCGCAACGGCGGGTGCCTGAGCAGCTGGGCCAACCAGAGCGTGAGCTGGTGCAGTTCGGCCGGACGCAGCTGCTCGAACGGGGTGTCGACCAGGCCAGCCAGCTCGCTCGGCAGCCGTTCGGCAACCAGCAGCTCGCTGTCGGAATCCTCTGCGCTGTCCACGGCCGGCGGCAGCGTCACCCAGGGCAGGCCGGCACCTTGCTGCTCCTGCGAGCTCGGCCCGCGGACCGGTTCGAACGCGTCCGCGCTGCCTGGCTGCGGCGCGGGCGCCGAGCTCCGGCCGCGAACCTGCATGGCCAGCGACGCGTCGGCGAACACCGCGCGAAACACCCGATCGAAGGCCTCGATCTCGGACTGCCGGCGGATCAGGCTGATCCGCGCCATCCAGTACAGCGAGCCGGCATCGCGCGGTTGGTTGCCGGCCAGCGCCCGGCAGAACAGCTCTACCCCGGTCAGGCCGACCGGCACCCCGGCGGCCCGCAGCCGGACCGCGAAGGCCACCGCGAAGGCGGCCCGATCGACACCGCGCAGCAGCGCCGGCACGCGCACCGAGGTCACCGCCGAGCTGCCCGTCCGCTGGCTACTTGACGATGAAGTAGATGATGGCCGCGACCACCACCACGGCCGCGACCACCAGCGGGATCAGCCGCTTGTAGACCGAACCGCCGGCCAGCGCCATCAGGTCCAGCGCCGCCGGCTCTGCGGTCGGCGTGATCGCCCGGGGTTGCGCTGGGATCGGGGACGGCGATGCCGTGGGCTGGACCGCCTGGACGGCGGGCACGGTTTCGGTCGACGGCGCGCTGACAGCGGCCAGGGCAGGTTCGGCTAGCGGTGCTGGTTCAGCCGGCAGTGCGGCGTCGGTAGGAGGTGCTGGTTCAGCTAGCGGTGCTGGTTCAGCTAGCTGTGCTGGTTCAGCTAGCTGTGCCGGGTCGGTGAGCTTGCCCTGCAGGCAGTTCACGAACTGGCCGAGCAGCTTCTCTGACACCTCCTTGATCATCCCGCTGCCGAACTGGGCGAGCTTGCCGGAGATTTTCAGGTCGGTATCCACGCTCACCACGGTGTTCGCGCCGTCGGCCCGCAGCTGCGCCAGGATCAGCGCGTTGGCGTTGCCGGCCCCGCGCGCGTCCTTGCCTCGGGCGTCGATCACCGCCCGGTAGGCGCTGTCGTCCTTCTCGGTGAACTGGGCGGTGCCGGCATACTCAGCGGTCACCGGCCCCACCTTGATCTTCACCTTGCCCGAGTAGATCGCGCCGTCCAGCCCGGTCAGCTGCGCGCCCGGCATGCACGGCGCGATCGCCTCCAGGTCGGTCAGCAGGGCCCAGGCCCGCTCGATCGGGGCGTTGACGGTGAACTCGTTC
>JBDSAN010000592.1:0-5390 GCA_039922115.1 Jatrophihabitantaceae bacterium | reverse complement strand
CGGCCCGGAACAGCGGGCCGGTGTAGATCGACACCAGCATCGCCAGCACTGCCTCGGTCCGCGCCGGCCCGTCCGGTAGCCCCGCCGCGGTACGCCGCAGCTCGGCCAACCGCTGCTCGCTGATGTGGTCCACCGCTGCGGTAAACAGCGATTCCCTGGTCGGGAAGTGATGCTGGGCCGCGCCGCGTGACACCCCGGCCCGAGCCGCGACGATCGCCACCGAGGTGGCCGTCCAGCCGAGCTGGGCCAGCGAGCTGACCGTCGCTTCCAGCAACCGGCGCCGGGTCAGCCGGCTGCGATCCTGCTGCGGTTCGCGGGTACCGGGCAGCTGATGGATCACTGGGCACGCTTCAGTTCTGGCTCCGGTCCCGGTTCCGGTTCTGGCTCCACGATCGCCAGGACGTCGCCGATGGCGACCTGATCGCCCACCCCAACCGGCAGCTGGGACAGCACCCCAGCGGCCGGCGCCAGGATCGGATGTTCCATCTTCATCGCCTCGATCCAGAGCAGCGGCTGGCCGGCCGCCACCAGTGAGCCGACCGGCGGCCCGAGCCGGATGACCGCGCCCGGCATCGGCGCGATCAGCGACCCGGCGGCGACCGCATCGGCTGGATCGGTGAATCGCGGCACCGGAGTCAGGCTGACCGGGCCGAGCGCCGAGTCGATGCAGACCAGCTGCCGGTAGCGGGCCACCGCGAACGCCCGGCGCACGCCGCCGATGGCCAGCAGCACCCGCTCGGGGCTGGCCGCCAGCACCTCGACGTCGTCGAATCCGCTGAGCTGGACGGCAGCTCGCTGCCAGCGGTAGTCGATGTCGTGCCGGCCGGAGCTGCCCTGGTAGCTGGCCCGCTGCGGCTGCGAGGCGACGTTGCGCCAGCCGCTGGGCAGGCCGGCCAGCACCGGGGCTGCGGCCCGGTTGGCTGCCGCGTCGGCCAGGGCGGCAGCCAGCGCGGACAGCCGCTCAGCGGCCGGGTTGGCCAGCGGTTCGGTCAGGCCGGGACGTTCCAGAAAGCCGGTATCGAGCTCGCCAGCAAGGAAGGCCGGGTGCCGCAGCACCCGCACCAGCAGGTCCCGGTTGGTGATCAGGCCGTGGATTCGACTGCCGGCCAGCGCCGCGGCGAGCTGCCGGGCCACCGCCGCCCGGTCGGTGCCGGCACAGATCAGCTTGGCCAGCATCGGGTCGTAGTGCACGCCTACCATCGAGCCGTCGGTGACAGCGGCGTCCAGCCGCAGGCCGCCGCCGACCGGCACCGAGAACCGCGCTGGCTGCTGGCCGATCTCGAACCGGTGCAGCGGCCCGCTGGCCGGCTGCCAATCCCGGCTCGGGTCCTCGGCGTACAGCCTGGCCTCGATGGCATGGCCGGTACTGGCTGGTGGCCGGCCGACCAGCTTCGTCCCGGCCGCGATCTGCAACTGCAACCGGACCAGGTCCAGGCCGGTGGTGCATTCGGTGACCGGATGCTCCACCTGCAACCGGGTATTCATCTCCAGGAAGTAGAACCCGCCGTCCTGGTCGGCGACGAATTCCACCGTGCCGGCACCGACATACTCCACCGCGCGGGTGGCTGCCAGCGCTGCCTCGGCCAGCCGCTCGCGCAACCCGGGCAGCCGATCGGCCAGCGGCGAGGGCGCCTCCTCGATCACCTTCTGGTGGCGCCGCTGAATCGAGCATTCCCTTTCACCCAGGACCCATACCGTCCCGTTCTGATCGGCCATCACCTGCACCTCGAGGTGCCGGCCGCGAGCCAGGTAGGGCTCGCAGAACACGGTCGGATCGCCGAAGGCGAGCTCGGCCTCGCTGCGCGCGCCGTCGAGCTGGGCTGCCAGCTCGCCGATGGTGTTCACGACCCGCATGCCTCGGCCGCCGCCACCGGCCGACGCCTTGATGATCACGGGCAGATCTGCTTCACCGACCGCTGCCGGGTCGAGCTCGGCCAGCACCGGCACGCCGGCCGCGGCCATCAGCCGCTTGGCCTCGACCTTGTTGCCCATCAGCTCGATCGCCTTCGGGGGCGGCCCGATCC
The DNA here is from genome assembly GCA_039922115.1 of Jatrophihabitantaceae bacterium. Taxonomy (GTDB): domain Bacteria; phylum Actinomycetota; class Actinomycetes; order Mycobacteriales; family Jatrophihabitantaceae; genus Jatrophihabitans_A. Next base: position 3,366 of record JBDSAN010000592.1, on the reverse strand, counting down.
AGACCAGGCCGGCCTCGATCACCGCCGCCGCGAACTCGGCATTCTCGGCCAGGAACCCGTAACCCGGGTGCACCGCCTGGGCACCGGAGCGCAAGGCTGCCTGGACGATCAGCTCGGCGCGCAGGTAGGTATCGCTCGCGCTGGCACCGGGCAGCCGGACCGCGCAGTCGGCCTCGATCGCGTGCAGCGAGTTGGCGTCCGGATCGGAGTAGACCGCCACCGTCGCCAGGCCCAGCGCCTGGCAGCTGTGAAAGATCCGGCGCGCGATCTCGCCCCGGTTGGCCACCAGGACCGACTCGAACCCAGTCATCGTTCTCATTTCAGCTGTCATTGGTTGGCACATCACATCCGGAAGACGCCGAAGTTCCCGGTCCCCCGCACCGGGCCGCTGGCGATCGCCGACAGGCACAGTCCGAGCACCGTCCGGGTGTCGCGCGGGTCGATGATGCCGTCGTCGTAGAGCCGGCCGGAGAGGAACATCGGTAGCGATTCGGCCTCGATCTGGGCCTCGACGTACTCGCGCATGGCCGCATCACCGGCCTCGTCGTAGGCCTGCCCGCGCGCCTCGGTGGCCGCGCGGGCCACGATCGAGAGCACCCCAGCCAGCTGCTGCGGGCCCATCACCGCTGATTTCGCGCTAGGCCAGGCGAACAGGAAGCGGGGATCGAAGGCCCGGCCACACATTCCGTAGTGACCCGCACCGTAGGAGGCACCGAGCAGGATCGAGATGTGCGGCACGGCCGAGTTCGATACCGCGTTGATCATCATCGAGCCGTGCTTGATGATGCCGGCCTGCTCGTAGCGCTCCCCCACCATGTAGCCGGTGGTGTTGTGCAGGAACAGCAACGGGGTATCACTGCGGTTGGCCAGTTGGATGAACTGGGCGGCCTTCTGCGATTCCTCGCTGAACAGCACGCCACGAGCGTTGGCCAGGATGCCGACGGGGTACCCGTGCACCCGAGCCCAGCCGGTGATCAGGCTTGCGCCATAACGTGGTTTGAACTCGTCGAAGTCAGATCCGTCCACCACCCGTGCGATCACCTCGCGCGGATCGAACGGGACCTTCAGATCTGGGCCGACGACGCCGAGCAGGTCCTCAAGTTCGTAACGGGGTTCAACGACCTCACCCTGCGGCGCCGGGCCGTGCTTGCGCCAGTTCAGCCGGGCCACGATCTGGCGGCCGAGCCGGATCGCGTCCGGTTCGTCGATGGCGAGGTAGTCGGCCAAGCCGGATTGCTCGGCATGCATCCGGGCCCCACCGAGGGATTCGTCGTCAGCGTCCTCACCGGTGGCCATCTTGACCAGCGGCGGGCCGGCCAGAAACACCTTGGAACGGTTGGCGATCATCACCACGTGATCGGACATGCCGGGGACGTAGGCGCCGCCGGCAGTGGAGTTGCCGAACACCAGCGCGATGGTCGGGATGCCGGCCGCCGATAGCCTGGTCAGGTCCCGGAACAGCCGGCCGCCCGGGATGAAGATCTCCTTCTGGGTGGGCAGGTCCGCGCCGCCGGATTCCACCAGCGAGATCACCGGCAGCCGGTTTGCCAGCGCGATGTCGTTGGCCCGGAACACCTTGCGGGTCGTCCAGGGATTGCTAGAACCACCTTTGACTGTCGGGTCATTGGCCACGATCAGGCATTCCACGCCGCTGACCACACCGATGCCGGTGACCACGCTGGCGCCGACCGCGAAGTCACTGCCCCAAGCCGCCAGCGGCGACAGTTCGAGGAATGGCGAGTCGGGATCGAGCAGCAACTCGATTCGCTCGCGGGCCAGCAGCTTGCCCCGACCGTGATGGCGATCGGTGTACTTCTGGCCGCCGCCGGCCACCGCCTTGGCCTGCTCGGTGGCCAGCTCGGCCAGCTTGGCCAGCATCGCCTGGCGATTGGCACCAAATTCCTCGCCGGCGACGTTCAGCGACGATGGCAGTACGGTCATCGCAGGAACTCCTCGGGTAGCTCGACATAGCGTGCCCGCAGCCACTCACCGAGCGCCTTGGCCTGCGGGTCGAAGCGAGCGTTGTAGGCGACCCCGCGCCCGAGCAGGCCGTCGATGACGAAGTTGATCGCGGACAGTTTCGGCAGCACGTAACGGTCGATTCTCAACTCGGCGAGCTCGGGTAGCAGGCCGCGAAGCCGGTCCACAGTCAGTGTTGCGGCCAGCCACGGCAGCAGCCGGGCATCAGGCACCCAGACCCCGAGATTGGCCGAGCCACCCTTGTCGCCGCTACGCGCACCGATCAGCCGGCCGAGCGGCCCGCGCCGGGTCGGCCCAGCCGGCAGCGCGCCGGGTAGCACCGGTTCGGGCAGCTCGGGGTAGTCCACCGGATCGGCGAACTCCGCCGGCGGCTCGACGTTTACCCTGGTGCCATCGGGCAGAACCGCGACTTGCTCGACCAGCGACGCGGCCAGGTAACCAGCCTCGAACACGCCATAGGGCTGGGCGGCACCCGGCGGCGCGGTCAGGTGAAAGCCCGGGTAGCTGGCCAGCGCCAGCTGCACGGCCGCGTCGGAGAAACGCCGGCCGATCACGTCCGGGTTCGCATCGCGCACGACACATCGAAGGGTCGCGCTGGCGGCGGCCTCGGACGACGGATCTGGCTGATCGGTGCGCTGCAGTGTCCACTCGACGCTGTCAGCGCGCACCCCGGCCAGCTGCTTGCGGACCAGCGCGGCCTTGGCCTCGATGTCCAGGCCGGTCAGCACGAAGTCCACCTGGTTGCGGAATCCACCGATACTATTAAGCGAAACCTTGACCGTCGGCGGTGGTGGTTCACCGATCACGCCGCTGATCGCGACCCGGTCCGGGCCGGCCTGGCGCAGTTGGATGGTGTCGAACCGGGCGGTGACATCCGGGCCGAGGTAGCGCGGACCGGCTATCTCATACAGCAACTGCGCGGTAACGGTTCCAACGGTGACCGCGCCACCGGTGCCGGGATGCTTGGTGATTACCGACGACCCGTCAGCAGCGACCTCGGCGATCGGAAATCCTGGATGGACGAGATCGGCCAGCTCGGCCAGCTCGCCGAAGAAGCTGTAGTTGCCGCCGGTGGCCTGGGTGCCGCATTCGATGACATGGCCGGCGACCACTGCCCCGGCCAGCTCGCGGTAGGACTGCCTGGTCCAGCCGAAGTGCGCGGCTGCCGGCCCGACCACCAGCGAAGCATCGGTGACCCGGCCGGTCACCACGATGTCGGCACCGCCGGCCAGGCACTCGGCGATCCCCCAGCCGCCGAGGTAGGCATTGGCCGTCAGCGGCTCACCCAGGCCGTGCTCAGCGGCCAGCGACCGGACGTCATCGCCGGCGACGTAGCCGATTCGCGGTTGCAGGCCAAGCCGGCCGGCCAGCTCACCGATCGCGGCA
>JBDSAN010000591.1:0-4377 GCA_039922115.1 Jatrophihabitantaceae bacterium | reverse complement strand
GCACCGCATCAGCGAAGGCGAGGTGGTCGGGCTCGTAGTGCTTGCGCTGCATCGGGAGGCTCCTGCCTTGGGAATTACCGCGCGGAATTTACTTCGACGTCCTACTAAATCAGTATCGCGGGTTCGGGCGCAGATCTCCAAGAAATCGACCCGCCCGCTAACGTGTCCGGGTGACTACAGCGCAGGCAGAGTTCGGGGTCATCGGCGGCTCCGGGTTCTACTCACTGCTCGAAAACGCCGACAACATCACGGTAAGCACCCCCTACGGTGACCCCAGCGGTGAGGTGACCATCGCGACCGTGGCCGGTCGCCGGGTGGCATTCCTGCCCCGGCACGGGGCCGATCACCGGTTCCCGCCGCACCGGGTGCCCTACCGCGCCAACCTCTACGCGCTGCGTGCCCTCGGTGTGCGCCAGGTGGTCACCGCCTCAGCCGTCGGCTCGCTGGCCGCCGAGCTCGGTCCGGGCCAGCTGGTGCTGCCCGATCAACTGATCGACCGGACCTGGGGCCGCCCGCACACCTACAGCGACGCTGATAATGGGGTGGCGCACCTGTCCTTCGCTGACCCGTACTGCTCGATCGGACGAGCCGCGGCGGTCCGGGCGGCGGCAGCAAGCGGCCAGTCGCTGGTCGAGACCGGCACCCTGGTGGTGGTCAACGGGCCGCGGTTCTCCAGCCGGGCGGAATCGCTGGAATACCAGCGTTCGGCCACCATCATCGGGATGACCGCGATGCCCGAGGCGGCGCTGGCCCGCGAGCTCGCGCTGTGCTTCACCTCGCTGTGCCTGGTGACCGACCATGACGCCGGGGTGGAGGCGGGCCAGGGCGTGACGCACGCCGAGGTGCTGGAGATCTTCGCCCAGAACCTGCCGAAGATGCGCGAGCTGCTGCTGGCCACCCTCGCCGAACTGCCGGCCGAGCAGGGCGACTGCGGCTGCGGCCAGGTGCTGGACGGCATCTCGGTGCCCTACCCACTGCCCTGACGTGCAGGTCCTGCTGACCGGCGGCGCCGGCTTCATCGGCGCGCACGTGCTGGCCGAACTGCTCGGACGCGGGCACCAGGTTCGGGTGCTGGACTCGCTTCGTCCGGACGTGCACAGCCGGCCGTGGTCGCCACCGGACGGCGTGCAGCTGCTGGTCGGTGACGTCCGCGACCCGGCCGCGGTGGACCGGGCGCTGGCCGGCATCGAGGCGGTCGTGCACCTGGCCGCCAAGGTCGGGCTGGGCGTGGACATCGCCGATCTGCCCGACTACGCATCCTCGAACTGCCTGGGCACCGCGGAGCTGCTGGCCGGGATGGCGCGGGCCGGCACCGAACGGCTGATCGTGGCCAGCTCGATGGTGGTCTACGGCGAGGGACTGGGCCGGTGCAGCGAGCACGGCCCGGTCAGCCCGGCGCCGCGCACCGAATCGGCGCTGCGGCAGGGCAGCTTCGAGCCGCCGTGTCCGTTCTGCGGGACGGCGCTGGAACCGGCCCTGGTCACCGAGGACGCGCCGATCGATCCGCGCAACGCCTATGCCAGCAGCAAGTTCAGCCAGGAGCTGTTCGCCGCCAACTGGGCCCGCAGCACTGGCGGCGCGGTGAGCGCGCTGCGCTACCACAACGTTTATGGCCCGGGCATGCCGCGCGATACGCCCTATGCCGGGGTGGCCGCGATCTTCACCTCGGCGTTGCGTAACGGGCGCGCGCCCCGGGTGTTCGAGGACGGTGGCCAGCGGCGGGATTTCGTGCACGTTGCCGACATCGCGGCGGCCACCGTGCTGGCCGCCGAGCAGCCGCCGCCGGCCGGCAACCTGCGCGCGTTCAACGTCGGCTCCGGCACGCCACGCACGGTCGGCGAGATGGCAGCGGCGTTGGCGACCGCGCTGGACGGTCCGCGACCCGAGGTGACCGGTGAGTTCCGGCTCGGCGACGTCCGGCACATCACTGCCGATTCGGCCCGGCTGCGCGAGCAACTGGGCTGGCAGCCCGAGCGAGATTTCGCTGCGGGGATGGCCGAACTCGCCGGAGCCTGAGCCTGAGCCGGCTCGCTCAGCCGGCCAGTGCCTCAGCCGGCCAGTGCCTCAGCCGGCCAATGCCTCAGCCGGCCAATGCCTCAGCCGGCCAGTGGCAGCCGGACGATGAACTCGCAGCCACCCGGGGCGTTGCTGACGTCCACGCTGCCCTCGTGCGCGCTCACGATGCCGCGGGTGATTGCCAGCCCCAGCCCCGCGCCGGCACCGAGACCCGGCTGCGGAGTGCGAGCCGGCTCGCCCCGAAAGCCCACCTCGAAGACCCGGGCCAGGTCCTTCGGCGCGATCCCGCCGCACTCGTCGCGAACCGTCACCTCTGCGGTCGGTGCGGCCGAATCCTGCGATGCGCGAAGGCTAATCTCGACCGTGCCGTCCGGCCCGGTGTGTCGGATCGCGTTGACCAGCAAGTTGGTCAACGCCCGGTTCAGCTCGGCCCCGTTGCCGACCACCTCGGCAGCGGCGTCGGATCGTCCGATCAGCCGGACACCCTGCAGCCCGGCAACCGGCTCCATGGCGGCCACGCAATCAGACACCAGATCGTCCAGGCTGACCCGGTCGGTTCGCGAACTCGGCGCGCCGGCCTGCAGCCGGGAAATCTCGAACAGGTCATCGACCATGCCGGCCAGCCGGTCGACCTCGACCCGGATTTGCTTGTGATAGCGCTCGGGCGAGGCCGCCACGCCGTCCTCCAGCGCTTCGGCCATCGCGCGCAGGCCGGCCAGCGGCGTGCGCAGGTCGTGCGAGACCCAGGCGACCAGTTCCCGGCGGGAGGATTCCAGCGCTCGTTCACGGTTGCGTGACTCGGCCAGGGTGTGCGCGGTGCTGGCCAGTTCCTCGTGCAGTTGCTGCAGCTCGCCGGACAGCCGCCGGTCACCCAGCACCGGCACCCGGCCCTGCCGCAACGCGTCCACCGCGAGCTGGATCGATTCGTTGTCCCGGGCGAAGGTGCGGGCCGCGAGGGCGGCGGCAAGTGCTGCCATCACGCCGGCGACCAGCGCACCGACCACGATCGCGGGCGCATCGTCACTGGGCAGGAACATCGCGCGGATGTTGCCCCAGAGCGCGGCGACCGAAGCGACGGTTGCCACGATCGCCACCGAGATGAGGACGCCGGCCTGCGACCTGCGCCGCAACGGCCAGGTCAGCAGCCAGGCGATCAGCGCCCCGCCGGCGCCCCAGACCAGCGCGGTCCCGATGATGTCGAGGGTGTGGTTCATGCCGGCAGTCCGGACTGCGCCGCCGGGGCGGCCTGCTCAGCTGGAGCGGCCACGTCCAGCCGGTAGCCCACCCCCCACACGGTCTGGATCAGCGTGGGGTTCTGCGGATCGTCCTCGATCTTTTCCCGCACCCGCCGCACGTGCACGGTCACCGTGGACTGGTCGCCGAAGGTCCAGCCCCAGACCGCGGCCATCAACTCGGTACGGGTGAACGCGGTGCCCTGGTGGGCCATCAGGTAGGCCAGCAGGTCCAGCTCGCGGACGGTCAGGTTCAGCTCGGTACCGTTCTTGCTCGCGCGCCGGGCTGCGGTGTCCAGGGTCAGCGGGCCGGCCTTGAGCACGGTCGGCGTCTGCGGCTCGGCCGGCACCCGGCGGCGCAGCACCGATTCCACCCGCAACACCAGTTCGCGGGGCGAGAACGGCTTGGTCACGTAGTCGTCGGCGCCCACCTCGAGCCCGGCGATCCGGTCCTCCTCCTGGCCCAACGCGGTCAGCATGATCACCGGCAGGTTGGGATGGGCCAGCCGCAACTGGCGGCAGATCTCGATGCCGTCCAGGCCGGGCAGCATCAGGTCCAGGATCACCAGATCGACCTCCGCGCAAGCGTCGCTGGTCAGCAACCGAGCCGCGACCAGGCCGTCACTGATTGCCTGGGTGCGATGCCCGACCCGTTCGAGGTAGGAGATGACCACCTCGGAGACGGTTGGGTCGTCCTCGACGACAAGTACGGTAGCCACCAGCGGAGTCTAATGGCGGGCTGCGCAGCGAACCGGGCCGGTCGCGGCCTGTTCCGTGCCTCGTAAGGCATGCCGTCCCGGCTGACCCGTAGTGTCGAATGAGTGCTTGACCTGATCCTGCCCTGCCTCGACGAGGCTGCCGCGCTGCCCTGGGTGCTGTCGCGAGTACCCGCGGGGGTACGCCCGATTGTGGTGGACAACGGCAGCACCGACGGCAGCCCGCAACTGGCAGCCGAGCTCGGCGCCCAGGTGGTGCACTGTGACCGGCGCGGTTATGGCGCTGCCTGCCATGCCGGCCTGCTGGCCGCCACTGCCGATCACGTCGCCTTCTGCGAGTGCGATTGCTCGATCGACCCGGCGGTGCTGCTGGATTTCGCCGCCCCGGTGCTGACCGGACGGGCTGACCTGGT
>JBDSAN010000590.1:0-9963 GCA_039922115.1 Jatrophihabitantaceae bacterium | reverse complement strand
CTTCCGCAACCAGCACATCGTGGTGGTCGGCGGTGGCGACACCGCGATGGAGGAGGCAACCTTCCTGACCCGGTTCGCCGAGTCAGTGACCGTGGTGCACCGCCGCGATGCCCTGCGGGCCTCCAAGATCATGGCCGAGCGGGCCGAGTCGAACCCGAAGATCAGCTTCGCCTGGAACAGCGAGATTGCCGAGATCCACGGCGAGTCCAAGGTTGCCGGGTTGACCTTGCGTGACACGGTGACCGGCGCGACCCGCGAGGTCGAGGCCACCGGGTTGTTCATCGCGGTTGGGCACGACCCGCGCTCAGAACTGGTCAAGGGCCAGGTCGAGCTGGATGCCGAGGGCTACGTCCTGACCGAGGGCAAGTCCACCCGGACCAACCTGGCCGGGGTGTTCGCGGCCGGCGACGTGGTCGATCATGTCTACCGGCAGGCGATCACCGCTGCCGGTACCGGCTGCCAGGCAGCACTGGACGCCGAGAAGTTCCTGGCCGCGCTGGAGTCGGTCGGCGATGCTCAGTTGGCAGCGCTGGAGGGCTAGCGCGGCCCACCCGGCGCCACCCACCCGGAGCCGGCAGCCGGGAAGAGTTCGTGCCGGATCAGCGTTGAAGACAACTAGCAAGTTCATTTCGATATCGCAGGGAGATGCTCTGATGGGCACTAACACAACCGCCGTCACCGATGCCACGTTCAAGCAGGACGTGCTGGACTCCGAGACCCCGGTGCTGGTCGATTTCTGGGCAGAGTGGTGCGGCCCGTGCCGTCAGGTCGGCCCGATCCTGGAAGAGATCGCCGGCGAGTACAGCGAGAAGCTGCGGGTGGTCAAGGTGAACATCGACGAGAACCCGAACGTCGCCCGTGACTACCAGATCATGTCCATCCCGACCATGTCGGTGTTCAAGGGCGGCCAGGTCGTGCAGACCATCGTCGGCGCCCGTCCGAAGGCCGCGATGCTCACCGCGCTGGCCGACTACATCAAGTAAGCCTCGCTAGCCGCCCTCCTGGCCGCGGCCCTATTGGCAGCATCGTGCGGCCCGAACGTCCGCCTCAGTACAGTCGAGGCGGACGTTCGGGCCGCACGATGCGTTTTACAGCGCGGCGCCGGCGAACTGGGCTTGGTACAGCTTGTAGTACGCACCACCGGCCGCCAGCAGCTCGTCGTGGCTGCCCTGCTCGACGATCCGGCCGGCCTCCATCACCAGGATCAGGTCGGCATCGCGGATGGTCGAGAGCCGGTGCGCGATCACGAAGCTGGTCCGGTCGCTGCGCAGCGCGGCCATCGCCTGCTGCACCAGCAACTCCGTCCGGGTGTCCACCGAGCTGGTCGCCTCGTCCAGGATCAGCAGGGACGGGTTGGCCAGGAACGCGCGCGCGATGGTCAGCAGCTGCTTCTCACCGGCGCTGACATTGCTGCCCTCGTCATCGATCACCGTCTGGTAGCCCTCGGGCAGGCTGTGCACGAACCGGTCCACGAAGCTCGCACGGGCCGCATCCATCATCTGCTCGTTGCTCGCCGACGGGTCGCCGTAGCCGATGTTGTCACCGATCGTGCCGCCGAACAGCCAGGTTTCCTGCAGGACCATGCCGATCCGCGATCGCAGGTCGGCCCGGGTCAGCTCGGCGATGTCCACCCCGTCCAGGGTGATCCGGCCGCCGTCCAGCTCGTAGAACCGCATGATCAGGTTCACCAGGGTGGTCTTGCCGGCCACGGTCGGGCCCACGATGGCCACTGTCTGGCCCGGTGCGGCGACGAAGGACAGGTCTTCGATCAAAGGTGAATCGGGCTCATAGCGGAACGACACGTGCTCGAACTCGACCCGGCCGCGGGCGGCCGCGATCCGCGCTGGCTGCACCGGATCGGCTGATTGCTCAGGGGTGTCGAGCAGTTCGAACACCCGCTCGGCCGAGGCCACCCCGGACTGCAGGATGTTGGCCATCGACGCGACCTGGGTCAGTGGCTGGGAGAATTGCCTGGAGTACTGGATGAAAGCCTGCACATCGCCCAGACTCATCGACCCGGACGCCACCCGCAGGCCACCGACGACCGCCACCGCGACGTAGTTGAGGTTGCCCACGAACTGCACCGCCGGCATGATGATGCCGCTGACGAACTGGGCACCGAAGCTCGACCGGAACAGCTCGTCGTTGTGCTCGGCGAAGCGCTGCTCGACCTCGCGCTGCCGACCGAACACCTTCACCAGGGCGTGGCCAGAGAACGCCTCCTCGATGTGGCCGTTCAGCTGGCCGGTGGTTTTCCACTGTGAAACAAACAGTTTCTGCGAACGCTTGGCGATCAGCCGGGTGAACCAGATCGAGATCGGGACGCTGACCAGCGCGATCAGCGCCAGCAGTGGCGAGATCACCAGCATCATGGTCAGCACGCCGACGATGGTCAGCAGCGAGACCAGTACCTGGCTCAAGGTCTGCTGCAGGCTCTGGGAGATGTTGTCGATGTCGTTGGTGACCCGGCTCAGCACCTCACCGCGCGGCTGGCCGTCGAAGTAGCGCAGCGGCAGCCGGTTCAGCTTGTCCTCGACGTCGCCGCGCAGCCGGAACACGGTGCGCTGGACGACCCCGTTGAGCAGGTAGCCCTGCAGCCAACTGCACAGCGAGGCCCCGACGTAGAGCGCCAGCACCACCGCCAGGATCGAACCCAGCCGGTGAAAGTCGATGCCCTTGCCCGGCGTCATCTGCGATTTCTCGAACAGATCGGCCAGATGCTGGTTGCCCGAGGCCCGGGTCGCCGCAACGACCTGCTCCTTGGTCTGGCCGGCCGGCAGTCGTTGACCGATCGCGCCGCCAAAGATCACGTTGGTGGCATCACCGAGCAACCTGGGACCGATCACGCTCAGCGTGACGCTGAGCGCGCTGAGCGCCAGGACCACCGTGACGATCACCCGCTCCGGCGACAGCCGGCCGAGCAACCGGCGCGCGGACGGGCCGAAGTCCAGCGACTTCTCGGTGACCCCCACCCCGCTGAACGGGCCCCGGCTCATCGGCGGACGGGGCGTAGCCACCGCTGGGCGTCCCTGCTGCGGGCCGGTCATAGCGAGCGCCCGCTGTTGGCCAGGCCCGGGTCGGGGACGCCGGATCCGGTCAGGCCACTGGTCGCCAGGTCCAGGCCGGCGAACTGCGAATCGACGATCTCGGCGTAGGTCGGGCAGTCAGCCAGCAACTGCTGGTGGGTGCCGCGGCCGACGATCCGGCCATCGTCGAGCACGATGATCTGATCGGCGTCCATGATCGTCGACACCCGCTGGGCCACGATCAGCACTGTCGCATCCTCGGTCAGCGGCCGCAGCGCCGCTCGCAGCCGGGCATCAGTGCTGAGGTCCAATGCCGAGAACGAGTCATCGAACAGGTAGATCTCGGGCTTGCGCACCAGCGCCCGGGCGATCGCCAAGCGTTGCCGCTGGCCGCCGGAGACGTTGGTTCCGCCTTGCGCGATGGCTGATTCCAGCCCGTCCGGCATTGCCTGGACGAAGTCGGCCGCCTGCGCGACCTCCAGCGCCTGCCACAACTCGGCATCGGTCGCTTCAGGGTTGCCATAGCGCAGGTTGCTGGCGACGGTGCCGGTGAACAGGTAGGCCCGTTGCGGCACCAGGCCGATCAGGCTGCAGAGCAGGTCCTCATCGAGGTCGCGGACGTTGCGGCCGTCCAGCAGCACCGAGCCGGCGGTGGCATCGAACAGCCTGGGAATCAGGCCGATCAGGGTGCTCTTGCCCGATCCGGTGCTGCCGATGATCGCGGTGCGCTGGCCGGCGGTCGCGGTGAAGCTGATGTCGCACAGCACCGGCTCGTCCGCGCCCGGGTAGCTGAAGGCGACCTCGCGCAGTTCGAGATTTGCCCGTCCGGACAAGGTGGTTACCGGTTGCGCCGGCGGCAGTACCGAGGACTCGGTATCCAGCACCTCGCAGATCCGCTCGGCACACACCGCGGCACGCGGCACCAGGATGGCCATGAAGGTCGCCATCATCACCGACATCAGGATCTGCATCAGGTAGCTGAGGTAGGCAGTCAGCGAGCCGACCTGCATGTGCCCGCTGCCGATCAGGTGGCCACCGAACCAGACCACCGCGACGCTGGATGCGTTAACAATCAGCATGACGGTCGGGAACATCATTGCCTGCACCCGACCGACCTTCAACGCGGTACTCGTGACATCGGTGTTCGCGTCGGAGAATCGGGCTATTTCATAAGGCTCTCGGACGAAGGCCCGGACCACTCGAATGCCGGAGATCTGCTCGCGCAGTACCCGGTTGATGTTATCGGTGCGGACCTGCATCAGCCGGAACTGCCCGATCATCCGGCGGATCAGCAGCGAGATCGACCCGATCAGCGCTGGCACGCTGACCACCAGCAGCCAGGACAGCGTGCGGTCCTGCCGGACCGCCATGACGATCCCCCCGATGCACATGATCGGCGCCGCGACCAGCATCGTGCAGGTCATCAGCACCAGCATCTGCACCTGCTGAACATCGTTGGTATTGCGGGTGATCAGCGACGGCGCGCCGAAGCTGTTCACCTCGCGAGCGGAGAATCGTCCCACCTGGTGGAAGATCGAGGACCGGACGTCCCGGCCGAAGGACATCGAGGTGCGGGCCCCGAAGTACAGCGCGCCGATCGAGCAGCAGATCTGCAGCAGGGTGACTGCCAGCATGCTGGTACCGGTGGACAGGATGTAGCCGGTATTGCCAGCCGCGATGCCCTTGTCGATGATGTCGGCGTTCAGGCTCGGCAGGAACAGCCCCGCCACCGTCTGGACGAACTGCAGGCCGACCACCATCAGCAACGCGAACCGGTACGGACGCAGGAAGGTGCGCAGCAACCGGCTCAGCATGACTGCTCGCCAGCGGCCAGCACGCCGTGCAGCAGTAACTGCACGATCTGCTCAGCGGTCATCGGTTGCTCGTCGGTGATCTTGGGGTGGCTGGCTGCGAAGGTCAGCAGCCGGGCCACCCGTGCGGTCTCGGCCGGCGTGGTGCGCAGCAGCGCGCGATCGGGTTCGAGCAGCGCAGTCAGAGCGTCCAGTAGCTGGCTGTGGCCGAACCGAGCTCGCGGATCCATTTTCTGGGAATCGGCGCCCTCGGGCGGGCGCGGAAAGCCGAGCGCGATCAGCAGCTCGACGACCGACAGCAGCCGTCGCTGCAGCACGGTGACCGCAGCGACCAGCCGCGGTTCCAGCGGCAGGTCCGGATCGATCGCAGCGAACTCGGCCAGCGTCGGGCTCTGATCGAAGGCCGCGCTCAGGCAGGCATCGATCAGCTCAGCCTTGTCGCTGAACACCCGGAAAATGGTCCCCTCGCCGATACCGCTGGCCTCAGCGATCTGCCTGGTGGTGACCGCCTGTCCGTGCTCCCGCAGCAGCGGTAGGGTAGCCGCGACGATCGCGGCGCGACGATCATCGCGTGACATCGGGGCGGCGCGACCAGCTGATTCGGCTGCTCGTGCTTGGCTGGGTCGCGCTGGCTGGGGCCTAGCAGGTTGGGGCCTAGCAGGTTGGGTAGATACCGACATACCGCCCAGGTTAGCGGAGTGAGTGCTCACTCCGCTAGCTATTTAATCCAGGCCGCCTCGGTAGCAGGCTGCTGTTTATTGCAGCTGTTGATCTGTAGCAAGCTGGTGGCTCAACGCGCCGGAGTGAGCGAGGTCGCCACGTTGCTGCCGAAGATCCGCTCCAGCGCGTACTCGACGTCATAGCGCCAGGACACCGTCGACTTGAGTTCCATCCGCAACCTCGGGTAGCGCGGGTGGGGCCGGACGGTCTTGAACCCGACCGAGCGCAGGTAGTCGGCCGGCAGCAGGCAGCCGGCCGAGGCTGGCCCGGTCGAGCCGAACGCCTCGATGGCTTTGACTCCGCGCGGCACGAGCTCAGCGGCCACCGCCTGGGCGAGCATCCGGCCGATGCCGGCCGAGCGCCATTCCGGCAGCACGTGCGCGTTCATCAGCAGTACCGCATCGCCAGAGACTGGTGAGGTCGGAAAGGACATCGATCGGGGGACGAAGCCGGGCGGTGCGAACAGCGCATAGCCGGCCGGCACGCCAGCTACGTAGGCGAGCTTGCCGCAACTCCCCCAGTCCAGCAGGGTTGCCGACAGCCACGATTCCTTGGCAAGCATCGACTCGTCGGACGGCATCGGCGTCGCCTCGGCCAGCGGCCCCAGTTCCCAGAACGTGCAGCTACGGCAGGGCGCCGGCAGGTCGTCCAGGTTATCCAGCGTCAGCGGCACGATCCGACGGGACACCGGCATGACTCCTAGCTCAGCGCGATCCGCTGATGGTGGGCTGGTACCCGGCGAGGAACGTGCCGAGCCGGCCGATCGCCTCGGTGAGTACCTCAGCGTGCGGCAGCGTGACGATCCGCAGGTGATCGGCGTTCGGCCAGTTGAAGCCGGTGCCCTGCACCAGCAGGACGTGCTGTTCACGCAGGAATTCCAGCACGAACTGCTGATCGTCGGTGATCGGATACAGCTCCGGGTCCAGCCTCGGAAACACGTACAGCGCGCCTTGCGGTTGAAAGCAGCTGACGCCCGGGATGGCACGCAGCGCGCTCACTGCCGCGTCTCGCTGTTCGAGCAACCGGCCGCCGGGCAGGACCAGGTCGCGGATGCTCTGCCGACCACCGAGCGCGGTCTGCACCGCATGCTGGCCGGGCACGTTGGCGCACAACCGCATGTTGGCCAAGATCGAGATGCCTTCGAGGTAACTGGTCGCGTGCCGCTTGGGACCGGCCGCCATCAGCCAGCCCGACCGGTAACCGGCCAGCCGGTACGCCTTGGACAGGCCGTTGAAGGTGAGGGTGAACAGGTCCGGCGCGATCACCGCGAACGGGGTGTGGATGGCATCGTCGTAGAGGATCTTGTCGTAGATCTCGTCGGCCAGCACCACCAGGTCGTGTTGCCGAGCAAGCTCGGCGATGCCCTGCAACGTCGCATCGGAGTACACCGCGCCGGTCGGGTTGTTCGGGTTGATCACCACGATCGCCTTGGTACGGGCGGTGATCTTGGCCTTCAGGTCGTCCAGGTCGGGCTGCCAGCCAGCCGCCTCATCGCACAGGTAGTGCACCGGACGGCCACCGGCCAGCGAGGTTGCCGCCGTCCACAACGGGTAATCCGGTGCCGGCAGCAACACCTCGTCACCGTCGTTGAGCATCGCCTGCAAGGCCATCACGATCAGCTCGCTGACCCCGTTGCCGAGCCAGATGTCATCGACCGTGACGGTGTCCAGGCTTCGGCTCTGGTAGTGCTGGACGATCGCGGTGCGCGCCGACAGCAGCCCCTGGGAATCGGAGTAGCCCTGCGCGTCGCCCAGGTTGCGGGTGACATCGACCAGGATCTCGTCCGGGGCCGCGAAGCCGAACGGTGCCGGATTGCCGATGTTCAGCTTGAGGATCCGGTGCCCCTGTGCCTCCAGCAGCTTGGCTGCCTCCAGCACCGGGCCGCGGATGTCGTAACAGACTTCGGCGAGCTTGGCTGACTGGGCGAGTTGCACCCGCTCAGGCTGTCACATTTTTACCCCGGTGTGCATCCCCGATTCTGTCTACCCTTGCCAGCAGACTGGCCCGGCCGGCAGGAACGGCTCCGACCGGGCAATCCGCGCCAGGCTGCGCAGTGATAGACAGCTAGCTATGGAGTTCACCGAGGTCGTTCGCCGCCGCCGGATGGTCCGCAACTATGACCCTGATCGACCGGTTCCCCGGCCGGTCATCGAGCAGCTGCTCGAGCTCGCGATCCGAGCACCGTCAGCCGGCTTCAGCCAGGGCTGGCACTTTCTGGTGCTGGACTCAGCAGAAAGCCGATCCCAGTTCTGGACAATCACCGCCGACGGCGACGAGCCGGATTCCTGGTTGCGCGGCATGCAGACCGCACCGGTGCTGATCCTGGCGCTGTCGGACAAGGCCGCTTACCTTGACCGGTACGCCGAAACAGACAAGGGCTGGACCGACCGGGACGAGGCGCACTGGCCGGTGCCCTACTGGGACATCGACACCGGCATGGCCAGCCTGCTGGTGTTGCTGGCCGGCGTTGACCAGGGTCTGGCCAGCTGCTTCTTCGGCGTACCGACCGGTGAGCACGCCGCCGTGAAGGAGAGTTTCGGCATCCCGGACGGGCTGAACATCGTCGGTGTGGTGAGCCTCGGCTACGGCCTGCCTGATCGCAAGTCGCCATCGCTCAAGCGCGGCCGGCGCGGCCTGGACCAGGTGCTGTCGTATCAGACGATGCGCGCGGGCGACTAGCTTTCGGCCGGGCTGCGACCACTGGTCAGGCCCGGCGCGATCACCGCCACGATCCGTTCGAGATCGTCGATCGAGCCGAACTCGATGGTGATCTTGCCCTTGCGCCGGCCAAGCTCGACTCGAACCCTGGTGTCCAGGGTGTCGGACAGCTTGTCCGCCAGATCACCGACTGCTGGCGCGGTGATCTTCTGGGTCGGCTTTCGCCGTCCGGCGCCGCGCTGTCCGCCAGATTCGGTTCCGGCCAGCGCGACCAACTCCTCGGTCGCCCGGACGGACAAGTCCTCAGCCACGATTCGGCCGGCCAGATCGTCCTGCTGATCGCGGCTACCGAGCCCGAGCAACGCCCGCGCGTGGCCGGCCGACAGCACGCCGGCCGCGACCCGCCGCTGCACCGGTATCGGCAGGTTCATCAACCGGATGGTGTTGCTGACCTGCGAACGGCTGCGCCCGATCCGGCTGGCAAGTTCCTCGTGGGTGGCGCCGAACTCCTCCAGCAACTGCTGGTACGCGGCCGCCTCTTCCAGCGGGTTGAGCTGCGCCCGGTGGATGTTTTCCAGCAATGCGTCCCGCAGCATCGCATCGTCGGAGGTGTCGCGGACGATCGCCGGGATCTTTGCCAGGCCGGCGGCGATCGCCGCGCGCAGCCGCCGCTCACCCATCACCAGTTCGAAGCTGTCGCCCTGGGCCCGAACCACGATCGGCTGCAGGACCCCGAACTCCTTGATCGAGTGGGTGAGTTCGGCCAGCGCGTCCTCGTCGAAGACCTGCCGTGGCTGCTTCGGATTCGTCGTGATCTGGTCCGGACGCAGCTCCCGCAGGCTCGCACCCGGCACTGGCGAGGGATCGAAATAGAAATCAGTGGCCGACGAAGCCGCGATGGCGGCAACCGAAGGCACTCGATTGACCACCTTGATACCGGCACCTGACGACGGGGCTGACTGAGGCGAGGTCTTCTCGGCAGGAGCGCTATTGCGGTTTTCGACCTCAGTTGACATAACCGGATCGGCAGTCGACCCGTCCGGCTCAGCAGCTGCTGGCGCGGTCGGAATGAGCGCCCCGAGGCCTCGGCCGAGGCCACCTCGTCGTGGTGTCTTGCTCACTGCTCGCTCTCCCCTTCGCCGCCACCGTAGAATCCTGCCGGCTGACCGGACGCACCGCGAGCCGCCAACTCCCGTGCCGCATCAAGGTAACTCACCGCACCTCGCGAACCGGGGTCGTAGGTGATCACGGTCTGGCCGTAGCCGGGTGCCTCCGATACCCGGACGTTGCGCGGGATCACCGAGCGGATCACCCGATCTCCGAAGTGCTGGCGCACGTCATCGGCAACCTGATCGGCGAGTCGGGTCCGGCTGTCGTACATGGTCAGCAGCACGGCCGAGACTTCGAGCAGGGAGTTGAGCTGGCTCTTGACCAGCTCGACGGTGTTCAGCAACTGCGCTAGGCCTTCCAGCGCGTAGTACTCGCACTGGATCGGAATCAGGATCTCGCGCCCGGCGACCAGCGCGTTCAGGGTCAGCAGCCCGAGGGTAGGCGGGCAGTCGATCAGGATGTAGTCGACCGGTTCCACATAATCCTCGATTGCCCGGCGCAGCCGGTGCTCGCGAGCGACCTGTGATGCGAGTTCGATGTCGGCGCCGGCCAGGTCGATGGTGGCCGGTACGCAACGCAGCGACGGTGCCACCTCGACCCGAACCGCGACCTCGTCCAGGCTGGCACCGCCGAGCAGC
>JBDSAN010000589.1:0-9295 GCA_039922115.1 Jatrophihabitantaceae bacterium | reverse complement strand
CGTAGGGACCGGCTGGGGCGGGCCGTCTTGGTGCGCCAGCGCCCGCAGCGCGGCAGGGACCGTCCAGGTGAGTCCGTGCGCGGCACAGGTGTCCCGGACGGCCGTGGCTGGCAACGGCAACACGCCGGCTCCCCGCTGCAGGTTCAGGCCAAGGTCCAGGTCGTCATGCATCGCCATCACCTGGCAGTTCAGCTCCCAGGCCGCCCGGGCTTCCGGCTCGGCCAGCCTGGCCGCCAGCGCCGGACCGACCGCCTCGATCACCTTCGCGCCATCACCAGCCAGGTCGGTGAACACGCCGCGGGCCGAACCGCAAGCGGTCAGCAATTTGGCTGCGGTCTTCGGCCCGATCCCCCGGACGCCGGGCAGGTTGTCCGACGGGTCACCGCGCAGGGCCGCGTAATCGCGATATTGCCAGGGGTGAATCCCTAGCATCGTGACGAACCGCTGCGGGGTCAGCATCGGCGAGGCCTCGACCCCGCCGTTGATGATCCGCAGCACTCGGGTGCGCTCGTCGATCAGGGTGTAGGCGTCCCGGTCAGAGGTCATGATCACCGCCCGCGCGCCGATGGACGGTGCCAGCTTGGCGGCCGAGGCCAGCACATCGTCAGCCTCCAAGCCGTCCGGGACGACCACCGCTACGCCCATCGCCCGCAACGCCTCGGCGGCGTCGGCCAACTGGCTGACCAACGTGTCGAGCTTGTCGGTGCGTCCCGCCTTGTACTGCGGCCAGCGATCCCGGCGAACGCTGCGATCGGGATCGTCGAAACCGACCACGATGACGGCCGGCCCGATTCGCTCGGTCGCGGCCACCAGCTGGGTGAGCAGGCCCCGGATCGCCCAGAGTGGCCGGCCATCGGGCGATCGCAGCCCGGTTGCCGCCTGCGAGTGAAAGCTGCGGTGAACCAGCGAGTTGCCATCGACTGCGAGCAGGACCGGCGCTTCGGCGCTGGCGAGCTCGACAGGATTGGCCATGCCGCTCACTCTGCCACCGCAGGCTGACAAAACCGATGCCCGGCCGGCCCCGTAAGGTCACTGGCATGCGATTGCCCTTACCTGGCCCCGGCGATCTGCTTCGAGTCGCCGACCGCGGCTACGACGCCATCGAGCGCGCGATCGCGCTGGTGCCCCGGATCGGCCGGCTGATCGACCAGATCGAACAGATCGCCACCCGGGCCGACGCGGTGGTCACCGACGTCGACCGAACCAGGCGGCGGGCCGATCAGGTCATCGACCACACCGACGAACTGGTGGCACGAGCAGGCGCGCTGGTTGCGTCGGCGGAGCAGTTGCTGAGCAAAACCAACAACCTGCTCGGCCGGGCTGACGGCGTGCTGAGCACCACCGACGGCCTGCTGAGCCACGCCGACGGACCGGTTCAGAAGGCAAGCGGCTTGCTCGACCAATTCCAGCCCGCGCTGACCGAGCTCGCCCCGATCCTCGATCAGCTGGCGGCCACCACCAGCCCCGAAGAGGTTGCAGCGGTGATCAAGCTGATCGACACGCTGCCCGAGCTGGTGGAACGGCTCGAAACCGAGATACTGCCGATCCTCGGCACCTTCGGCACGGTCGCCCCGGACATTCGAGATCTGCTCGAGACAACCAGGGAATTCAACGAGATCCTCGGTTCGGTTCCGGGCCTCGGCCGGATCAAGAAGCGGGTGGAGGAACGCCAGGAACAGCAGGACAGCGAGCGAGCATGATCGAGCTGATCCGGGCCAGCCGGTTCGTCACGCCGCTGCGCGAGGGCGGCTCGCTGCCCGGCATCGTCGAGGCCTCGGACCTGGGCACCTACGTGGTCAAGTTCCGGGGCGCTGGCCAGGGCTTGAAGGCCCTGGTCGCCGAGGTCGTGGTCGGTGAGCTGGGCCGCCGGCTCGGCCTGCGGGTGCCCGACCTGCGCGCGCTGGAATTGCCCGCCGCAATCGGACGATACGAGGCCGACGAGGAGGTACAGGACCTGCTCACCGCCAGCATCGGGCTGAACCTGGCGGTCGACTTTCTGCCCGGCTCGTTCGGCTGGGACGCCGGCCACGAACTGGCGCCGGACGAGGCCGCCCGGGTGCTGTGGCTGGACGCCTTCACCGCGAATGTCGATCGCAGCTGGCGAAACCCGAACCTGCTGCTGTGGCACCGGGAGCTGTGGCTGATCGATCACGGCGCCGCGCTGTACTTTCACCACAGCTGGGACGGGCCAAACGCCGCCGCCGACCGGTTCGCCCGCCAGCCATATGACAGCTCCGATCACGTACTGGTCCGCTACCGGTCGGCGGTGCCGTCCGTCGATGGCGAATTAGCTGACCGGATCGATGAAAACCTGCTTGTCGAGGTGCTGGCACAGGTGCCGGACGAGTGGCTGGAACCGGGACCGAGCCGGCCCGATCCGGCAGCGGTCCGGGCTGGTTACCTGGACTACCTGCTGGCCAGGCTCGCCCACCGCGATGCCTGGCTGCCCGTCGCCGACGAGTCGGCGGAGGTGGCCCGGTGATCGAGCCGATCCCGTTCCAGTACGTCGTGTTGCGCTGCGTGCCACGGGTGGATCGGGAGGAGTTCATCAACGTCGGGGTGGTGCTGTACGCGCAGGCCGCCGATTACCTCAACTGCGCCGGCTACCTCACCGAACCCCGGCTGCTCGCGCTGGCACCGGACCTGGACATCGCCTCGGTGCAGGCCGCGCTTGATGCGGTCTGCGCGATCTGCCGCGGCGACCGGCTGGCTGGCGAGGCTGGTCAGGCCGGCCTCGGACAGCGATTCGGCTGGCTGGCCGCGCCGAAAAGCACCGTGCTGCAACCCGGTCCGATCCACGGCGGGCTGACCGCTGACCCGGACATCGAGTTGGCCCGGCTGGTTGACATGCTCGTCCGCTGAGCTGCTAGCGCTCGTCCAGTTCTTGCTCGTTGGTGTCCTGCTCGTTGAGCTGGTCCTCGTCCACGATGTGCATGGCAGCTTCTTCGGCGCTGGCCGCGCTGCCCGCGATTCCCACATCGGTCGCGATCGAATCGGACTCATCATCGTCGTGCGCGCCTTCATCGGGCGCGACCAATCGACCGGCTCGGGGTGCGGCCGGCTCGCCGTCACCGGCTTGATCCGGGTCAAGGTCGGGTTCTTCCTGGGCGAGTCGCTGCTCCAGCGATTCGCCTCGCGCCTGCTCGGCCGCGGTGGTGCCGTAGCGGGTTGCCGAGGGCCGGTGGTCAGGTGGCGAGTACCCCGTATCCATCGCCTCGTCCGGGTCATCGCCGGTCAGGTTCTCGATCGGATCGAGCTCCTCAGCGTCCTCTACCCCAGCGGCGTACACGTCGTCTCCGTACTCAGCATCCTCGGTCATGGCACCAGCCAATCACGGACCGGGCCGCCTAGGCGAGTTCGGTGGCCACCTTGCGCAGCGTCCGATCGAAAAGCACGGTGCCGACCTTGATCACCACCGGCGTGGCCGCCTTCGGTGTCCAGCGCGGCCAGATGTCCTCGGTCCACATCAGCCGGCAGCCAGTCCCGGTCGGCTGCACCTCGATCTCGGCCCAGCCGGCCAGCCAGCGGCCCCGCTTGACCACCCGGCAGCGGCCTGCTGTGCCATCGAGCGGGGGCTGCCAGCCGGTCACGGTCATCGGGTCGTCGAAGCCGACCGGCCCGATCGCGGTGCGGCCGGTGAACCTGGTTCCCAGGCCGGTCGATACCGGGCTGTCCGGGTCGATGGTGACCGCTGTCAGCGGGATCCACCGGCTGTGCGCGGGCCAGTCGGTCACCAGCTGCCAGGCTTGCTCGGCGGGGACGTTCGGCAATTCCAGCGACGAGCTCAGGCGTGCCATAAGGCACATCCTATTCGCCGGGAACCACTGCGATAGCCGCCCGGACGTAGGGTCGTCGTAGGGTCACAGTGACCAATCGCAAAGGAGCTCCGAGATGACCGACACCGCCACAAGCGCTGACGTCGCCGTGTTGCACCCCGGCACGGGAGCCGATCTCGACCTGCCGATCAGAACCGCCACCGAAGGTTCTGCGGGTGCGGACGTGAGCAAGCTGCTCAGCAAGACCGGCCTGGTCACCTATGACCCGGGCTTTGCCAACACCGCTTCCTGCAGTTCCCAGATCACCTACATCGATGGTGACGCCGGGATCCTGCGCTACCGCGGCTACCCGATCGACGAGCTGGCCAAGCACTCCACCTTCGCCGAGGTGTCCTACCTGCTGATCTATGGCGAGCTGCCGACCGCCGATGAGTTGCTGGCCTTCACCACCAGGCTCAGCCGGCACACCCTGCTGCACGAGGATCTCAAGCGATTCTTCGACGGCTTCCCGCGCGACGCGCACCCGATGCCGGTGCTGTCCTCGGCGGTCTCTGCGCTGTCGACCTTCTACCAGGACTCGCTGGACCCGTTCAATGCCGAGCAGGTGGACCTGTCCACCATCCGGCTGCTGGCCAAGTTGCCGACGATCGCTGCCTATGCCTACAAGAAGTCGGTCGGCCAGCCGTTCCTCTACCCGGACAACTCGCTCGGGCTGGTGGATAACTTCCTGCGGATGACCTTCGGATTCCCGGCCGAACCTTACGTCGCCGACCCGGCCGTGGTCCGCGCGCTGGACCTGCTGTTCATCCTGCACGCAGATCACGAGCAGAACTGCTCCACCTCGACGGTCCGGCTGGTCGGCTCGTCACACGCGAACCTGTTCGCTTCCGTTTCAGCTGGTATCAACGCACTGTTCGGCCCGCTGCACGGTGGCGCGAACAGCGCGGTGCTGGACATGCTGGAGGCGATCCGGGCCGACGGTGGCAACGTCGCGCACTTCGTCGAGCGAGTGAAGAACAAGGAGCCCGGCGTCAAGCTGATGGGCTTCGGCCACCGGGTCTACAAGAACTACGATCCGCGCGCGGCGATCGTCAAGCAGACCGCCGATGAGGTGCTCTCGGCGCTCGGCAAGCGTGACGACCTGCTCGATATCGCCATTGAGCTCGAAGGCGTCGCGCTGTCGGATGAGTACTTCATCAGCCGCAAGCTCTACCCGAACGTGGACTTCTACACCGGCCTGCTGTACCGCGCGATGGGCTTTCCGACCAAGATGTTCACGGTCCTGTTCGCGATCGGCCGGCTGCCCGGCTGGATCGCCCAGTGGCACGAGATGATCAACGATCCGCAGACCAAGATCGGACGTCCGCGCCAGCTCTACACCGGCCCGACCGAGCGATCCTACGTCCCGGTCAACCAGCGCTGAGCCGGCTCCGGGCAGGGCCCGGTGTTGTTGTCGGACCTGATCCGGTAAACAGATACCCATGAGCCAACAGGTGCGCGGGGTCATCGCCCGCAGCGTAGGTATGCCGGTCGAGCTGGTCACCATCAACGTCCCGGATCCAGGCCCGGGTGAGGCGCTGGTACAGGTGCAGGCGTGCGGCGTGTGCCATACCGACCTGCACTATCGCGAGGGTGGCATCGGTGAGGATTTCCCTTACCTGCTCGGGCATGAAGCGGCCGGCGTGGTCGAGAGTGTCGGCCCGGACGTCACCGAGGTGGCCCCCGGCGACTTCGTGATCCTGAACTGGCGGGCGGTCTGCGGCCAGTGCCGGGCCTGCAAGCGGGGCCGGCCGCAGTACTGCTTCAACACCCATAACGCCACCCAGAAGATGACGCTGGAGGACGGCACCGAGCTCTCACCGGCGCTGGGCATCGGGGCATTCGCCGACAAGACCCTGGTCGCGGCCGGGCAATGCACCAAGGTCGATCCGAGCGCACCGGCCACCGTCGCCGGCCTGCTCGGCTGCGGCGTGATGGCCGGCCTCGGCGCGGCCATCAACACCGGCGGCGTGGGCCGAGGCGACTCGATCGCGGTGATCGGCTGCGGTGGCGTGGGCATGGCCGCGATCGCCGGCGCTCGGCTGGCCGGCGCGTCCAAGATCATCGCGATCGACATCGACGAGCGCAAGCTGACCGCGGCGACCGAGTTCGGTGCGACGGTGCTGGTCAATTCCGCCTCGACCGACCCGATCGAGGCGATCCGGGCCGCTACCGACGGCTTCGGCGCCGATGTGGTGGTAGATGCGGTCGGCAGCCCGCAGACCTACCTGCAGGCCTTCCAGGGACGCGACCTGGCCGGCACCGTGGTGCTGGTCGGGGTGCCCAACCCGAAGGCAATCCTCGAACTGCCGCTGATCGACGTGTTCGGCCGGGGCGGCGCGCTGAAGTCGTCCTGGTACGGCGACTGCCTACCCTCACGCGACTTCCCGATGCTGATCGAGCTGTACCTGCAGGGACGGTTGCCGCTGGACAAGTTCGTCAGCGAGACCATCGGGATCGGCGACATCGAGGCGGCGTTCACCAAGATGCATCACGGCGACGTGCTCCGCTCGGTCGTCACCTTCTGATGACCACTGCTGAAGCCGGCCGACCTCGGATCGACCACACCACCACCTCGGGCACCTTCAGCCTGGACGGGGGCAGCTGGCAGGTCGAGAACAACGTCTGGGTGATCGGCGACGACCGCGAGTGCGTGCTGATCGACGCACCCCACCAGGCCGCGCCGATCCTCGACCTGGTGGCCGGCCGGACCGTCCGAGCGATCCTCTGCACGCATGCCCACGACGATCACGTCACGGTCGCCGGCGAACTCAGCCAGGCCACCGGCGCGCCGATCCTGCTGCACCCGGACGATGAGGTGCTGTGGCGGCAGAGCTACCCGGAGCTGGCTTACCAGCCACTGGCCGACGGCGACCGGTTGGCGGTGGCCGGGATCGAGTTGCTGGTGCTGCACACGCCCGGGCACTCCCCCGGCGCGATCTGCCTGCAGGTGCCGGCACTCGGCGTGGTGTTCACCGGCGACACGCTGTTTCAGGGCGGTCCGGGTGCGACCGGACGGTCGTATTCGAGCTTTGACACCATCATCGAATCGATCAGCACCCGGCTGCTCACGCTGCCGCCGGACACCGTCCTACACACCGGGCACGGCGCCTCGTCCAGCATCGGTGCCGAGGCACCGCAGCTGGACGAGTGGATCGCCCGTGGGCACTGACCGGCGGATTTATTCCCTATCCCCGCAGTAGAAATAGCGGCAAGCCGCTGGTTATCGTGATGGCATGGCCTCGCTGCTGAGCTTTCCCAACCCGGTCAACGAGAAGGCTGCCCGGGTGGTCGCTGCCGGCGTGCTGATGCTGAGCCTGCTCGCGCTGATTCCCGGGCTGACCTGGCTGGTGTTGCCGATCGCGATCGGCTTTCTGCTGCGGGTCGCGTCCGGGCCCCGGTTCAGCCCGCTCGGCCAGCTTGCGACCAAGGTGGTCGCGCCCCGGCTCGGCGCACCGCGCTACGTAGCCGGCCCGCCGAAGCGGTTCGCGCAAGCAATCGGTGCCACCTTCACCACCGCCGCGACCATCGCCTACTTCGGCTTCGGATCGGTCTTGATTGCCGGGCTGTTGCTGGTCGCGATCGTGATCGCCGCCGGCCTGGAATCCGGGCTCGGGCTGTGCCTGGGCTGTGTGATCTTCGGGTGGTTGATGAGAGTTGGCCTGATCGCGGACGAAATCTGCATCGAGTGCAACGCGGTCGGCCTTCGGTACAGCCAGAATGGCTAGGTGACCACCGCCCCGTCCCGCACGAGCGAGCACGCCGACCCGACCGCGAACCGGCCAGCTCGGCCCGGCCTCGAAGTGCTGCTGGTGCTCGGCGTTTCGCTGGGCACGTCCGCGCTGTACTCGCTGATCAACTTCGCCGACATCCAGACCCGGGGCGGCTTTCACAACGCCACCGCCACCCTCAACCCGTCGGAGAGCCCGCGCGCCTGGGTGGACCTGAGCTATCAGCTGGCCGGCCTGGTCAACGGGATCGTGCCTGCCTTCCTGGCGCTGCTGCTGCTCAGCAGGCTGCCCGGCCTACCCGGCTTCGGCATCGGCCTGGACCGGCTGCGGCTGAAGCTGAAGCTGGAAACCCTGCAGGGACTGGGCATCGCCGCGCTGATCGGGATTCCGGGGCTCGGCCTGCTGCTGCTGGCCCGCCACCTCGGCCTGAACGCGCAGCTGGACGTCTCCAGCATCGCCGACATCTGGTACCGCTACCCGATCCTGGTGCTGCAGGGCATCCAGAACGGGGTGGTCGAAGAGGTCGTGATGATCGGCTACCTGCTGACCCGGTTCGGCCAGCTGAACTGGTCCACCGGCCGGGCAATCCTGGTCAGCGCGCTGATCCGGGGCAGCTACCACACCTACCAGGGCCTGGGCGGCTTTATCGGCAACCTGATCATGGGCGCCCTGTTCGGCTGGTGGTTCAGCCGGACCAAGCGGGTGCTGCCGCTGGTGATCGCGCACAGCGTGATCGACATCGTCAGCTTCGTCGGCGGCACCGCACTGCAGGGGCATGTGAGCTGGATCTAACCGCTTGCGGCTCAGTTCGGCCGCCCCCCGGACGAACAGGCAACTGGGGTGGTGTGATGACCGAGGTGCTCGCCGGGTGGTACCCGGATCCGGCTGGTGGCGCGGTGCATCGCTGGTGGGACGGTGGCCGCTGGACCGAGTCCACCAGCCCGATCGATCCTGGCGCGGCGCCGGTCTACGGCCGGCCGGCCGCTCCCAGCAACATCGGGCTGTCGCCGGCCGCACGGATCACCCACGAGTTCAGCGTCGCCGGCCCCGACTACGGCCCGACCGCCTACGGCCGGGAGCAGGCTGAGCGGGAACCCGGGCCGGCCGCGCGGGAGCCCGGTCCGGCCATCAGCGAACCGCTCGGCCATCGCCGGGCCAGGCTGGTGCAAGCCAACCGGTTCGCCGCCGCCGTCCTGCTGTGCCTGCTGGTGCTGCTCACCGTCGCACTGCTGGTCCGGTAGCCGCCCGTCGCTGGCAATGCCCGGCGGCCTGAACGACACGCGGGTAAATGACGAGACCGCGCATGCTCGGCTGTGAAATGGTCCGATGGTGACGTCCCAGCCGGAAATTCGCCAGGTCCAGGCCGATGAGATGCTGCCGTGGTTGCGTGCGATGCGCACCGCGTTACTGGTCGATCCGGGTGGCCTGACCGAGTCCGGCCTGGCCTGGTGGCGCTCGGTCTGGGATGCCGAGCGGATCACCGGCGCCTACCAGGGCGGCCGGTGCGTGGGCACCCTGCGCACCTTTCCGACCACCCTCACCGTGCCGTCCGGCGATGCCGACTGCGCCGAAGTCCAAATCGACGCGCTCACCCAGGTCAGCGTGGCCGCGACCCACCGCCGTCGTGGCCTGCTCACCGGCATGCTCACCCAGTCGTTGCAGGCTGCCCGCGACCGCGGCGAGGTGGCCAGCCTGATGCGGGCGGCCGAATGGCCGATCTACGGACGGTACGGGTACTGGCCGGCCAGC
>JBDSAN010000588.1:0-7438 GCA_039922115.1 Jatrophihabitantaceae bacterium | reverse complement strand
CAGCAGGGCAAGATCGTGGTGCTGGGCAAGAGCACGGCCGGGCTCAAGGGCGAGAACCGTCGCAAGATGCGGGCAGATCTGTCCATCGTCTTCCAGGATCCGATGGCCTCCCTCGACCCCCGGATGCCGATCGGGGACATCCTGGCCGAGCCGATGTGGGTGCAGAAAATCTCCGATGCCAAGATCAAGTCCCGGACCGCTGACCTGCTCAAGATGGTCGGACTGAGCCCGGAGCACGCCAGTCGCTACCCGGCCGAATTCTCCGGCGGCCAGCGGCAGCGGATCGGCATCGCTCGCGCCCTGGCGCTGGATCCGAAGGTGATCGTGCTGGACGAGCCTGTCTCGGCGCTGGACGTCTCGATTCAGGCCGGCGTGATCAACCTGCTGGACGAGCTGAAGGCCAAGATGGGCCTGAGTTACCTGTTCGTTGCGCACGATCTGTCGGTAGTGCGGCATATCGCCGACCGGGTGGCAGTGATGTACCTGGGCCGGATCGTGGAGATCGGCACCTCGAAGGACATCTTCGGCAAGCCGTCGCACCCGTACACCCAGGCGCTGCTGTCGGCGATCCCGCTGCCCGACCCGGACAAGGAGCGCAGCCGGCAACGAATCCTGCTGACCGGCGATCTACCTAGCCCGTCCGACATCCCCAGCGGTTGCCGGTTCTCCTCGCGATGCTTCGTGTTCGCCGAGCAATTGAACGCCGACGAGCGGGCCAAGTGCAAGAGCGAGGACCCGGCCCTGTCTGAGCTGGGTGCCGACCATCAGGCGGCCTGCCACTTTGCTAAAGTCCGCGAGGTCGTCTAGGTACTCACTGACACCACTGGCATGTGTCAGTAGTGTTTCGGGGACCTACAGCGACCTCGCCGCAGGGTTCGGTTTCCTATCCGATCCATACCGATTCGGCAACGGCCCTAGCTTCGAGGCGATCCAGTGCGTAGCAAGTACCAGGAACTGCCACAAATTTCGCGGACGTCGACGGTAGGAACTGCTCGACCAAGAGGTACCAACATTCCTGAGGAGGAAGTGTGAGGTTGTCCAGCAAGGTTGGTGTCGCGGCAATAGTCGCGGCGTCACTCGCCCTGACTGCCTGCGGCAGCTCGAAGAGCTCCGGCGGCAACAGCAACACGGGTAAGAAGGCGCAGGCGGCAGCCACGCAAAACGACACGAGCCCGATGGCCTACGACCAGGTGCCCGCTGGCGGCACGCTGCGGTGGCCGATCGACAGCTACCCGCCTAACTTCAACATCAACGAGATTGATGGCAACGACATCAACATCTCGAACATCATGAACTCGACGCTGCCGGTCATCTGGCACTTCGATGCCGGTAGCACGCCGATCCTGAACACCGACATCGTGGACAAGGCCGAGCAGACCTCGTCCAGCCCGCAGACGATCAACTACCACATCAACCCGAAGGCTGTCTGGAGTGATGGAACGCCCATCACCTACAAGGACTTCGCCGGCATGTGGAGCGCGCTCAACGGCACCAACAAGGCCTTCAAGCCGGCGTCCACCAACGGTTACCAGCAGGTGACCAGCGTCAGCAAGGGTGCCACCGACCAGGACGTCACGGTCACCTTCAAGGACCCGTACCCGGACTGGAAGTCACTGTTCAGCCCGATCATGCCGGCCTCGCTGGACGCGACCCCGGCCTCTTTCAACACCTCGTGGGCCAATGGGCCGAAGCTGTCTGGCGGGCCGTACATGGTCAGCGCGATGGACAAGACCGCCAAGACCATCACCGTGACCAAGAACGACAAGTGGTGGGGCCGGGCGCCGAAGCTGGACAAGATCCAGTTCATCGTCATCGACCAGTCGGCTCAGGCCAAGGCGCTGCAGTCCAACCAGATCGACTTCGTCGACATCGGCTCCGATGTCGCCACCTACGCGATCGTCAAGGCGACCCCGGGTGTGTCGATCCACAAGGCAGGCGGCCCGAACTGGCGCCACATCGACCTCGGTAACACCGGCGCGATGTCGGACGTGCGGGTCCGCCAGGCGGTCATGCTCAGCCTGGACCGGGTTGGCGATGCCAAGACCCTGCTCGGCCCGCTGGACTGGCCGGCCAAGGTGCTGGACAGCCACATCTGGATGAACAACCAGAGCCAGTACAAGGAGACCTGCGGCGCGTTCTGCAACCAGGACATCGCCAAGGCCGGCTCGCTGCTGACCGCGGCCGGCTACACCAAGGGCTCGGACGGCTTCTACTCCAAGGCCGGCAAGGTGCTGAACCTGAACTTCATCATCCCGGATGGCGTGAAGACCTCCGCGGACGAGTCGGCACTGCAGCAGCAGGCGCTCAAGTCGGCCGGCATCAAGGTCACCATCAAGTCGGTGCCCTCTGACCCGTTCTTCCCGGACTACGTGCTGGTCGGCAAGTTCGACCTGACCATCTTCAGCTGGATCGGTACCCCGTTCCCGGTGTCCTCGGCCCAGTCGATCTACCAGTCCGACGGCGACCAGAACTACGCCAAGATCGGCAGCGCCGAGATCGACGGGCTGTACAAGCAGGCCGTCTCCGAGCTCGACCCGACCAAGGCCACCGACCTGACCTACCAGATCGATCAGAAGCTCTGGGAAGAAGGACACTCGGCTCCGCTGTACCAGCGGCCCGACCTGGTGGCGACCAAGACCAACCTGGTCAACTACGGTTCGTTCGGCTTCGCCGATGTGGACTACACCGCGATCGGCTTCAAGAAGTAACGAGCTAGCGCGGTTGCATGACCCAACTGAATACAAGCGCACAACGGGGCGGCCCTAGGCCGTGTGCGAGCTCTGCCTGATAGGCGGGGATCTGCACCGTAACGATTGATGCAGATCCCCGCCTTATCTTCAGTGATGACCCAACGATCAGCTAGTGTCCGGAAACGCTGGTTACCCTTCGGTCACGATGTGCCCGAAAGGGCGCCGCTGTTGCCATCGCGTTACTCGGAAGTCCTAACGTTTCTGGCTGGTGGGCTCGGTGTGCTGAGCCCGCATATATAAGAGGAGGCCTACCGTCCGATGTCGATGCCCCAGGGTGAACTCGAAGTCGCTAGCGTCGGTCTGATCACGCCCGTCGACGAGGCCGACGTTGCGATTCAGGGCAGGTCCTTGCGCCAGATTGCCTGGCGCCGCCTCAAGCAGGACAAGGTTGCGATGGCCGGCGGAGTCGGCATCGTGCTAGTCACGCTGACCGCCATTCTCGCCTCGCAGCTCAACGACCTGATCGGTAACCAGCCAGCCGGCCGCAACAGCCTGCTGACCAGCGAGGACACCGGCATGCCGTTCGGCAAGTTCGGTGGCGCCTCGGCCAAGCACCTGCTCGGCGTGCAACCGGTCGACGGTCAGGACATCCTGGCCCGCCTGATCGCCGGTGCCCGTACCTCGATGATGATCTCGGTGTCGGCGATGGTCCTGTCGCTGATCTTCGGTCTCAGCGTGGGCATCGTGGCCGGCTACTACCGCGGTGCTGTCGACGCGGTCATCTCGCGGGCGCTGGACGTGCTACTGGCCTTCCCATCCCTGCTGTTCGCCTTGGCGCTGCTGGCGATCTTCAACCAGTCACCGTCCTTCCTGGGGATGAAGGGCCAGACCCTGAACTTCGCGGTGGTGATCTTCGTCCTCGGCTTCTTCGGCTTTGCCTACCTCGGCCGGATCGTGCGCGGGCAGACCTTGTCGTTGCGCGAGAAGGAATTCGTCGATGCCGCTCGCAGCCTCGGCGCCAGCGACTGGCGGATCATCACCCGCGAGATCCTGCCGAACCTGATGGGTCCGGTGCTGGTCTGGCTGACCCTGACCATCCCGACCTACATCCTGGGCGAGGCCGGCCTGTCCTACCTGGGCGTTGGCGTGTTACCGCCGACCGCGTCCTGGGGCGGCATGCTCTCGACGGCAGCTTCGACCGTCCAGATCGATCCGACGTTCCTGTTCTGGCCAGGCCTCGCGTTGTTCCTCACGGTGTTGTCGTTCAACCTGTTCGGCGACGGGCTGCGCGACGCCCTCGACCCGAAGTCCACCCGATAGTCCCAACCAGAGTTTTGGCCCTCGCTGCACGCCGCGAGGGATCAAAGCCGGCATCAGCCGGTGCCGGCGTCACAGCCGGCGAGTAGTTCCGATCGCCTAGGAGGGTGAGAGAAACCAATGCAACGAAACAGGAAGGTCGCAATGGCGGTCGGATTGACCGCCGCCGCGACCATGATCATCTCCGCGTGCAGTAGCAGCGGAGGTGGCGGGAACAACAACGGCCCAACCGCGAGTGCGAGCAACGCAAGTGGCGGAAACGTATCCGTCAGTGCCGCCTTCAACGCCGCGACGATTGGTTTCGTCAACGCGTCCACCAAGACCGGTGGCAGCCTGAACCTGGTCGCGACCGGTGACTGCGACTCGTGGGACCCGGCCAACACCTACTACGGGTGGTGCTGGAACATGCAGCGCCTGTTCACCCGGACGCTGGTCGGTTACTCATCCATTCCCGGTGCCAACCACGTCGCCATCGAAGGTGACCTGGCGACCGGCCTGGGCGAGCACAATGGCGATTTCACGCAGTGGACCTACCACCTCAAGGACGTGAAGTGGGAGAACGGCCAGCCGGTCACCTCCCAGGAGATCAAGTACGGCGTGGAGCGCGTCTTCGCGACCGACATCTTCAGCCAGGGCCCGGCCTCGTACTTCCTGTGCCTGCTGGCCAAGTGTGACGCCAAGGGCAACCCGCCGTACGCCGGTCCGTACAAGGACAAGGCTGGTGGCCTTGACAGCATCACCACGCCCGATGCCAAGACCATCACCTTCAAGCTGCAGACCTCGACCCCGGACTTCGACTACCTGATGGCACTGCCGGCCTCGGCCGCGGTTCCGCTGGCGGAGAACGGCGCGAACAGCGGCGCCAAGTACACCCTGCACCCGCTCTCGGACGGCCCGTTCAAGTTCCAGAGCTACACCCCGGAGCAGAAGGTCGTCTGGGTCCGCAACAGCAACTGGGACCAGTCCACCGACAAGATCCGCAAGCCGCTCGTCGACAAGATCACCCTGAACATCAACACCAACCAGGATGACAACGACCAGCAGCTCAAGGCCGGCACTGCTGATGCCACTGCTGATGGTGGCGTGAACACCAACTTCCAGCAGGCCATTGCCACCGACCCGAACCTCAAGAAGAACGCTGATGACCCGGTGTCCTCGTACACCCGGTACTTCGCGGTCTTCCCGCAGACCAAGCCGCTGGACAACGTCCACTGCCGTCGGGCGATCTTCTACGCGATCAACAAGTCCGACCTGCAGCGCGCCCGTGGTGGTTCCTACGGTGGCGACATCGCCAACACGATGGCGCAGCCGACCGTTCCGGGTCACGACCCGAACGCCAACCCGTACCCGACCGGTGCCGACAGCACCGGTGACCTGGTGAAGGCCAAGCAGGAACTGGCTCTCTGTGGTCAGCCGAACGGGTTCACCACCAAGGAGGCCTACGTCAACTCCGGTCGTGGGCCGGCAGTGTTCACCGCTTCCCAGGCCGCTCTTGGCCGGGTCGGCATCAAGGTGACCGCGGCCATCCACGCGCAGTCCGGTTACTACGGTGGCTTCATCGGCAAGCCCGAGACGGTCAAGAGCGTCGGCATTGGCCTCGGCCAGGCCGGCTGGGGTGCGGACTACCCGACCGGTGGCGGTTTCTGGACCTCCATCGCGCTCAGCACCGCGCCTCCCGGTGGCGGTAACTACACCCAGCTGAACGACTCGAAGGTGGACGGCTTCCTGCACGAGGCAGCGCAGAGCACCGGTACGCACGACGATCTGTTCAAGCAGCTCGACGCGCAGGTCATGGCGGACGCAGTCATGCTGCCGTTCGTCTACGACAAGACCCTGTACTACCGCAACCCGCGCCTGACCAACGTGCGTAACGACTTCGCACTCGGTTCGTACTACGACTTCGTCAACATCGGTGTGAACGACGGTAAGTAAGTCGTGTCCGACCAGCTAGCAATAGCTGGCGAAGTCATCCACTGACAAGAGAGGTGGCAGTGTTGGTGGCCGGCCCGGTAAGCTCCGGGCCGGCCACCGATACGGAGAAACGATGATCAGATACATCATTCGCCGCGGCCTGGCCGGCATTCTGGTGTTGCTCGTGACGAGCTTTGTCACCATCACCATCTTCTTCGTAGGCCCGAAGGTTGCGGGCATCTCCCCGTCGCTCTACTTCGTCGGCAAGAAACCGCCTACGCTGGCCGGCCAGAAGCTGATCGAGCATCGGCTCGGCTTCGACCAGCCGATCTACATGCAGTACTACCACTGGTGGAAGGGCATCTTCGTCGGACGAAACATCGGCGACGACCTGTCCACCCTGCACTGCTCGGCACCCTGCCTGGGCTATTCGTTCCGGCAGCAGTTGCCGGTATCGCACATGATCGTGCAGGCGCTGCCGGTCGAGCTCAGCCTGGCGGCCGGCGCGGCCACCCTCTGGCTACTCGGCGGCCTGCTCGTCGGGTCCATCTCGGCGCTCAAGCGTGGTTCGATCTTCGATCGGGCCGCGATGACCACCGCCCTGGCAGCGGTCTCGCTGCCCATCTTCTTCACCGGCCCGATCCTGCTGCTGGTCTTCAAGTACAAGCTCGGTTGGCTGCCGGACACCCACTTCACCGCGGTGACGTCCAACCCGGTGCAGTGGTTCAAGTCGCTGATCCTGCCGTGGATGGCGCTGGCGTTCATCTACGCGGCGCTGTATGCCCGGTTGACCCGTGCCAACATGCTCGAAACGATGAGCGAGGACTACATCCGGACGGCTCGGGCCAAGGGCCTGCCGCGCCGTACGGTCGTCATCAAGCACGGCCTGCGGGCCGCGCTGACCCCGATCGTCACCATCTTCGGCCTGGACATCGGTCAGCTCATCGGTAACGCGGTGATCACCGAGTCGGTGTTCAACCTGCAGGGCCTGGGCCTGATCTCAATCCGGGCAATTAACAACCAGGACCTGCCGGTGATCCTCGGGGTGACCCTGGTGGCTACCTTTGCGGTGGTGCTGGCCAATATTGTGGTGGACATCGCGTACGCGACCGTCGACCCGCGCGTCAGCTACAGCTAAAACACGGGAGGCAAGAGTCAGTGAGCGCAATGCCGTTGGATGTCCGAACGGACAAGCCACCATCGGACGCATTCGTTTCGGTGCGCGACCTTCGGGTGCATTTTCCGACCGCGGATGGTCTGGTCAAGAGCGTGGACGGCCTGTCCTTCGACGTGGCCAGGGGCGAAATCCTTGGCATCGTTGGCGAATCCGGTTCCGGCAAGTCGGTGACCTCGCAGGCGATCCTCGGCCTGCACAAGGGATCGCGGGCCAGGATCACCGGTGAGATCTGGCTCGACGGCGAGGAACTGATCGGCGCCTCGGAAGAGAACATGCGCAGGCTGCGCGGCGACAAGATGGCGATGATCTTTCAGGATCCGCTGTCGGCGATGCACCCGTTCTA
>JBDSAN010000587.1:0-12771 GCA_039922115.1 Jatrophihabitantaceae bacterium | reverse complement strand
CGGTGAGATCGCCGACTCGCTCTGGTACCCGATCTGGGACGCAGGCCTTGGCCTGGACCATTCGGTGCGCACCCCGGACCAGGCGATCGCGGTGGCCGGCGAGGACCTCAAGGCGATGCTCGGCATGCTCGATGCCCGTCATATCGCCGGCGATCCGGCGCTGACCGGGCTGGTGCGCGAGCAGGTGATCAGCCGGTGGCGCCGGACCGCGCCGTCCCGGCTGGCCGAACTACAGGACCTGGCTCGCAGCCGCTGGCGGACGCGCGGGGATGCGTCCTTCCTGCTGGAGCCGGACCTCAAAGACTGCCGGGGCGGGTTGCGCGATTGGGTGGGACTGCGCGCACTCGCCTCGGCCCAACTTCTGGACCTCACCGTGCCGGTGGTGCAGGCCAGCAAGACGCTGCTGGACGTCCGGTCCGAGCTGCACCGGCTGGCTGGCCGCCCGTCGGACGTGCTGCGCGCCCAGGATCGGGATTCGGTGGCCGACAGCCTCGGCATGACGGTGGCCGGCCGGCCGGCCGGCGATGAGGTGCTGCGGGCGGTGAACGAGGCGGCCCGGACGCTGGCCTACGCCACCGATGTCGGCTGGCGCCGGGTTGCCGCGGTGCTGCCGCCGCCGGGACGGTCGTTGCTGCGCCGGATCCGTCCCGGTGGGCCGCCACCGGGCCAGCCGGTGCGCACGCCACTGGCCAAGGATGTGGTGCTGCAGGCCGGCGAGGTGGTGCTGGCCCGCGACGCCGACCCGTGGGCCGATCCGGTGCTGGTGCTGCGGGTGGCCCGGGCCGCTGCCGCGGCCGACCTGCCGATCTCGCCGTATGCGCTGACCCGGCTGGCGACCGAGGCAAGCGCGTTGCCCGAACCGTGGCCGGCGCCGGCCAGGGCGGAGTTCGTAGCCCTGCTGGGTGCCGGTGCCCGAGCGGTGCCGGCCCTGGAAGCCCTTGACCAGCATGGCCTGCTCAGCCGGCTGATCCCGGAGTGGGAGGCCGTCCGGTTCAAGGCCCAGCACAATCCGGTGCACCGGTTCACCGTCGATCGGCACCTGATCGAGACCGCGGTGCAGGCCAGCGGCTACGCAGCCGAGGTCGCCCGTCCGGACCTGCTGCTGGTGGGCGCGCTGCTACATGACATCGGCAAGGGCTATCCGGGCGATCACTCGGTGGTCGGCAGCCAGCTGGCGAACCGGATCGCCACGAGAATGGGCTTTTCGGATAAGGATATTGCCACGATTGTCGGGCTGGTCAGGCATCACCTGCTGCTGCCGGACACCGCCACCCGGCGTGACCTGGCCGACCCGTCCACCATCGGAATCGTGGTGTCGGCGATCGGCGGCTCGGCCGAGTTGCTGGAGCTGCTGCGCTGGCTCACGATCGCCGACGCCGCCGCGACCGGCCCGGCCGCCTGGAGCGACTGGAAGGCCTCGCTGGTCGCGCAACTGGTGCGGCGGACTGCCGGGGTGCTCGACGGCGAGTCGATGCCGGCCGCCGAGCCGCCGTCGGCCGCAGTGCTGGAACTGGCCAGGGGTGGCCAGACCACTGTCGCGATCGACGGGTCCGACGTCATCGTGGTCGCTCCGGACGGTCCCGGCCTGCTGTCGCGTGCCTCCGGCCTGCTCGCGCTGCATTCGCTGGACGTGCAGGCCGCCGACGTCCGGACGGCTGAGGGGATGGCGGTGAACCGGTTCACGGTCTCGCCCCGGTTCGGCGAGTTGCCCGATCCGGCGCTGCTGAAGGCGGATCTGCGCCGGATCCTGGCCGGCACGCTGGCGCTCGACCAGCGGTTGCGGGCCAAGGAATCGATGTACGGCACGGCTGAATCGACCCCGGACGCGCCACCCCGGCTGCTCTGGTTCGACGACGAGGCCACCGACGCGACCGTGCTGGAGGTGCGGGCCCGGGACGGGATCGGCCTGCTGCACTGGCTCACCGCCGCGCTGGAACGGGCCGGGGTCGACATTCGCTCGGCCCGGATCTCATCGCTCGGCGCGCACGTGGTCGATGCGTTCTACCTGACCGATGCCGAGGGCAAGCCGCTGTCGGAGCAACATCAGGCCCGGGTGCAGGCGGCCATGACCGAGGTGCTGGCTGCCGCAAGCTGACCTTCGCCACTGTCTTGAGCCTTGACCGACCGGTCGGTCGGGCTTAGGGTCGAGCCATGGCCGAGGACCCGCCGATACCCGCCGCGAATCAGCTGGCCGATCCGCCTATCGATCCGCCTAACGATCCGCCTAACGATCCGCCCGGCGTGGCGCTGGATCGGCTGACTAGCTGGCTGGACCAGCGGTCGCCCGGGTTGCGGCAAGGCCCGCTGACCGCCGAGGTGATTGTCGGCGGCAGGTCGAACCTGACCTACCGGCTGACCGACGGCAGCCAGGACTGGGCCTTGCGTCGACCTCCGCTCGGTCACGTGCTGCCCACCGCGCACGACATGGTGCGCGAGTTCCGGGTGATCTCGGCGCTGCACGGTTCGGCGGTGCCGGTGCCACGGCCGGTCGAGCTGTGCACCGACCGCGATGTGCTGGGGGAGCCGTTCTACCTGATGTCGTTCGTGGACGGCCTGGTGATCGAGCGACCTGAGCTGGTGCCCGATCCGGCGACCGCGACCCGGATTACCGAGCTGCTGGTCGACACCCTGGCTGCCCTGCACCTGATCGATCCGGCCGAGGTCGGGCTGGCCGACTTCGGCCGCCCGGACGGCTACCTGCAACGCCAGGTTGCCCGCTGGCACAAGCAATTCGACGGCTCGGTGGCCGAATTGCATCCGGTCGAGCCGGCGGTGGCCGCGGCGCTGGCAGCGCACCTGCCCGAGGGTGGCCAGGCCGGCATCGTGCACGGCGACTACCGGCTCACCAACGTGCTGTTCGGCCAGGACCTCGGCGCCATCGAGGCCGTGGTGGACTGGGAGATGGCCACCCTGGGCGACCCGCTGACCGACCTCGGGTTGCTCTACGTCTACCACGAGCGGGCCGCCGGTACCGACTCGGTGATGCCGAACTTCCCGTCCGGACAAGGGTTTCTGGCGCCGGATCAGATGATCGAGCGGTATGCCGCGCAGTCCGGCTGGGACTTGTCCGGGCTGGATTGGTACATCGCCTTCGGCTATTTCAAGCTCGGCGTGATCGCCGCTGGCATCCACGCCAGGTACCTGCAGGGCAAGACCGTCGGCAGCGGCTTCGAGGTGTTCGGCGCCCTGCGCGACACCACCCTCGATGCCGCCGCTGATCGACTCACCAGGATCGGAGCGCTCTGATGGACTTCACCCACAGCGATAAATCGCTGGCACTGCAGGCTGAGGGTTCCCGCTTTCTGGACGAGCTGGTCTATCCGGCCGAGGCGGAGTTTCACCAGCAGGAGCAGGCAAATCGCGCATCCGGGCAGCCGTTCGCGACGCCGGCAATCGTCGGTGAGCTGAAGGTCGAGGCGCGCCGCCGGGGCTTGTGGAACCTGTTCCTGCCCGACCAGCGCTTCGGTGCCGGCCTGTCGGTGCTCGACTATGCCCCGATCGCCGAGCTGTCCGGACGCTCGGTCGCGCTGGCACCCGAGGCGATGAACTGCTCAGCTCCGGATACCGGCAACATGGAACTGATCGCGATGTTCGGCACCGAGGCCCAGCACCAGCAGTGGCTTCGTCCACTGCTGGAAGGCGAAATCCGGTCGTGTTTCTCGATGACCGAGCCGGATGTCGCGTCCTCCGATGCCACCAACATCGCCACCAGCATCACCGCCGATGGCGAAACCTACGTGATCAACGGCAAGAAGTGGTGGTCGACCGGCGCGATGCGCGAGGAGTGCCGGCTGGCGGTGCTGATGGGGGTGTCCGATCCGGACGCCGACCGGCACGCCCGGCACTCGATGATCCTGGTCCCGCTGGATAGCCCGGGCGTGCGGGTCGAGCGGTCCACCACGGTGTTCGGCTACGACGACGGGCCGCACGGCGGGCACGGGGTGATCAGCTTCGATGACGTCCGGGTGCCGGCGGCCAACCTGCTCGGCACCCAGGGCGGTGGCTTCGCGATGGCCCAGGCCCGGCTCGGCCCGGGCCGGATCCATCACTGCATGCGCGCGCTCGGGATGGCCGAGCGGGCGCTGGAGCTGATGATCGACCGGGCGGCCAGCCGGACCGCGTTCGGCGGCCCGATCGCCAGCCAGGGCGTGGTGCGGGAGTGGATCGCCGAGTCCCGGCTGGCCATCGAGCAGGCCCGGTTGCTGGTGCTCAAGACCGCCTGGCTGATCGACACGGTCGGGGTCAAGCAGGCCGCCACCGAGATTGCCGCGATCAAGGTCGCGGCCCCGCGAGCAGCGTCCTACGTGCTGGATCGGGCCATCCAGACCTTCGGAGCTGCCGGCGTGGACGGCGATACACCGCTGGCTGAGATGTGGGCTGGCGTGCGCACCCTGCACCTGGCCGACGGCCCGGACGAGGTGCACCTGCGCAGCGTTGCCCGGGTTGAGCTGGCCCGCCGAGCCGGTGGCAGGACCGGGTGAGTTCTGCCCGACCCGAGCCGGGCACCCGCCAGCGAATCGTCAACGCGGCGGTGTCGCTGTTCGCCGAGCAGGGCTTCGACGCGACCAGCGTGAACCAGGTGGTCGCCCGGGCCGGGGTGGCCAAGGGCGCGCTGTATCACCACTTCGAATCCAAGGACGACCTGCTCTACGAGGTGTACCGGGAACTGGTCGACCGGCAGCTGAGCGGCCTGCACCGGATCCTGGCCGAGGGAATGGGCCCGGCCCGGACGGTGCGCGCGCTGATCGCTGATCTGGTCTGCACCACGGCCGCGGCCGCTGCCGAGGCGAAGGTGTTCGCCCGGGAGAGTCACCGACTCGGCGATGTCAACCAGGCCCGGGTACGGGCGGCCCGGCGCAGCATCCATGACGCGTTCATCGAGCTGGTCCGGACCGGACAGGCCAGCGGCGAGTTCGGTTCGATCGCCTCGCCGGAGATGGTGACCTTCACCGCGTTCGGCGTTATCAATGAGTTGCCGGTCTGGTACCGCCCGGACGGCGAGAAGCGACCGGACGAGCTGGCGGCCGAGCTCGCCGACCTGATCCTGGCCGCGCTAAAACCCGCGCTCGATCCTGAGAGAGAGGCTTCGCCATGAGCTGGGGACTGACCGTACCGCTGACCGGGCTGCCGCTGGCCGCGCACGCCGAGCTGTACCGGGCTTTGCCGGACTGGGGCTACACCGATGCCTGGTCATCGGAGGTGTCCGGCGCGGACGCCTTCACCCCGCTGGCGCTGGCAGCGGCCTGGCAACCGCGACTGCGGCTGGGCACCGCGATCGTCCCGGTGTTCACTCGCGGGCCGGCGCTGATCGCGCAATCGGCTGCAGCACTTGCCTCGGTCGCACCCGGCCGGTTCAGCCTGGGGCTGGGCGCGTCCAGCCCGGCGATCGTCGAGCAGTGGAACGGGCTGGCCTTCGACCGGCCCTATCGCCGCACCCGGGACGTGCTGCGGTTCGTCAAGCGGGCGCTGGCCGGTGAGGTGGTGGACGGGCAGTTCGACACCTTCGCGGTGCAGCGGTTCAAGCTGGAA
Organism: Jatrophihabitantaceae bacterium; assembly: GCA_039922115.1. Lineage (GTDB taxonomy): Bacteria > Actinomycetota > Actinomycetes > Mycobacteriales > Jatrophihabitantaceae > Jatrophihabitans_A. Next base: position 7,242 of record JBDSAN010000587.1, on the reverse strand, counting down.
CAGCCGCCGGCCGAACCGGTGCCGGTGCTGCTCGCGGCGCTGCGCCCGCAGATGCTGGCGCTGGCCGGCCGGGAGGCCGACGGCGCGATCCTGAACTGGCTGGCTGCCACCGACGTCCCGGCCTGCCTGGCCGAGATCGACAATCCGGCCAGCACCGTGGTCGCCCGAATTTTCATCTGCCCGACCGAGGACGCCGACTACGCCCGGGCCATCGCCAGGCGGCTGATCGCGGCCTACCTGACCGTCGAGGCCTATGCCGAGTTCCATCGCTGGCTCGGCCGGGGCGAGGCGCTCGGCCCACTCTGGCAGCTGTGGGCGGCAGGTGATCGCAAGGCCGCCGCGGCCTCGGTGCCGGACGAGGTGTGTGACGCGCTGGTGCTGCACGGCTCGCCGCAGGCGTGCCGGCAGCAGGTGCAGGCTTACGTCGAGGCCGGCGTGCAGCTGCCGGTGCTGGCGCTGCTGCCGGGTCCGGAGCTGGCCGATGCGACCAGCCTGGCCGGCATGCTCGCCGCGCTCGGCCCCGCCGCTGAGAAGGGATCTGCCTGATGAACATTGCTGATTCGGTCGTGGTGATCACCGGCGGCGGCAGCGGTATCGGAGCCGCACTCGGCCGCCGGTTCGTCGCCGACGGTGCGGCGGCCGTGGTGCTGGCCGACCGCAACGCAGGCGCAGCGGCAGCCGTCGCCGCGGAGTTGGGGGAGCGGGCCAGCTCGGTCGAGATTGACGTCACCGACGAGGCGGCGGTGGCCGGGCTGGTCGAGGCGGTGCTGGCCGAGCACGGCCGGATCGACCTGTTCTGCTCCAATGCCGGCATCCCGACCGGGGTCGGCATCGAGGGTGGCGAGGCCGCTGACCAGGCCTGGGAACGGGCTTGGCAGGTGCACGTGCTGGCCCACGTCTACGCGGCCCGCGCGGTACTGCCGGCGATGGTCGCGGCCGGCCACGGCTACCTGCTGAACACCTCCTCGGCGGCCGGCCTGCTCGGCACCCCGGGTGATGCGCCGTACTCGGTGACCAAGCACGCGGCGGTGGCGTTTGCCGAGTGGCTGGCCTACCAGTACCGAGGTCGCAACATCGGGGTCAGCGTGCTGTGCCCGATGGGGGTGGACACCCCGCTGCTGATGGAAGGCCTGACCGCCGGCGCGCCGGCCGCCAAGGCGGTGGCGGCCTCCGGTGAGGTGATCGAGCCGGATCAGGTGGCTGAGGCAGTCGTCGCCGGGCTGGCCGCCGAGACCTTCCTGATCTTGCCGCACCCGCAGGTGGGCAAGTTCTGGGCAGGCAAGGCGGCCGACATCGATCGCTGGCTGGCCGGTATGGCCAAGCTGGCCGACCTCGCCGGCACCACCGCGACCTAGCGGGCCGCCGAACAACACCCGCGGTTCCTTGCCAGCTTTCCACCTTGCCACGCAGCGCCCGCGCGGCTAATGTCCGCATTTCCGACTTAGCCGAAAGGTTGCCTTATGCCCACCTCCGTGACAGCCAGCCCGCCGGGATCGCGCTGGATGTGGACCGGCGACGCTTCCTGCAGTTGCTCGGTGCGGGCGGTGCCGGTATTGCCGGTCTGAGCGTGTTCGGTCCGTCCGACAGCGCCTGGGCGGCGACGATGGACGCGATCAGCCTTGGCGACCGGATCAACCAGCTGGCCATTGCCTACCACGGCTCGTCCTACAGCTGGGCCGAGAACTGCCAGGCCGCGCAGTTCTGGGCCGAGAAGGCCGCGGGCCTGAGCGATTCGCAGATCCAGACCTACGGCACCGCCCGAGCTGCCTACAGCGCCAGCAGCATCTCCTCGCTGGACATGAATTCGGCCCCGGCCGGGTCATTCTCCTATTACGACGCATCCTCGGCCGGCCACGTAGTCACCAACCTCGGTAACGGCTACTGCATCAACACCTCGCCACAGTCGGACGGGACCCATTACTACGAGTTCGGTCACGGGCTCTACATCAGCAGGCTCGCCGACTACCGGGGCGGGGCCTACCTGGGTTGGTCGCTGCGCAACGGATCCAACCCGCAGATCCCGGTGCTGCCGTGGGCGCCCAGCGGCGGTGGCAGCTGGGCCTGGAACGCTCCAGACAGCAGCACCCAGAAGCGCATCCAGCAGGATCTGGCCAACCGCGGACGGTACTCCGGACCGATCGATGGGGCCTGGGGTGTCAACTCGATCAAGGGCATCCAGACCACCTGCGCCAATGTCGGTTACACCGGCCCGATCGACGGCGTTCCCGGTCCGAGCACCTGCCACTACGTTCAGGTCTACGCCCAGAGGTTCGGCTCCTACACCGGACCTGTCGACAGCGTCCTCGGTCCCAACTCGTGGAACGGATTCGCCCTCGGCCTTGAGCGTCCCTGAGCCAGTTCGGCTACCCGGTTGGCGTGTGGGTAAATTCGGTGACAGCGACTTGCTGGCACCGGCCGTAGCCGGAACGGGCCGCATCACCTCTAGGAACCGGAGTAACACGAATGGCTGGAGTGCAGGACCGGGTAGCGCTGGTTACCGGTGGCGCGCAGGGTATCGGCGCGGCGATCGCGGCCCGGCTGGCTGCCGGTGGCGCCAAGGTCGCGGTGCTCGATCTGGACGAGGGGTCGGCAACCGCGACGGCAGCACAGCTGGGCGGTGGCGCGATCGGGATCGGCGCGGACGTGTCCAAGGCCGACCAGGTTGAGGCGGCGGTGGCCCGGGTGGTTGCCGAGTTCGGTGGCCTGCACATCCTGATCAACAACGCTGGCGTGCTGCGCGACAACCTGCTGTTCAAGATGTCTGAGGACGACTGGGACACCGTGATGAACGTCCACCTCAAGGGCGCGTTCCTGTGCAGCAAGACCGCGCAGAAGTACATGGTCGAGGCCAAGTACGGCCGGATCGTGAACATGTCGTCCACCTCGGCGCTGGGCAACCGGGGCCAGGCCAACTACGCCACCGCCAAGGCCGGCTTGCAGGGCTTCACCAAGACCCTGGCCATCGAACTCGGACCGTTCGGGGTGACCGTGAACGCGATCGCGCCCGGCTTCATCGAGACCGCGATGACCAAGGCCACCGCCGAGCGGGTCGGCACCACCATCGAGGACATGCGGGCCGCGGTCGCCGCGGCCGTCCCGGTCCGGCGCGGTGGAGTGCCCGAGGACATCGCCAACACCGCGGCGTTCTTCGCCGGTGAGGAGTCCGGCTACGTCACCGGGCAAGTCATCTACGTGGACGGCGGCCGGGGATTGCTGTAGCGACCACGTGGTCGGCTAGGCACAGCATCTACGTCGACGGCGGCCGGGGATTGCTGTAGCGGCCGGCCGCTGGGCGTCACGTAGCCTGGACGGCCTGAGCACTATGTCTGGTACCGGGGTAGAGGTGGGTAATCCGTGTTCGACACGCTGTCCGATCGGCTGACCAAGGTCTTCACCGGCCTGCGCGGCAAGGGCCGGTTGTCGCAGGCCGACATCGACGCGGTCGCTCGCGAGATCCGGATCGCGCTGCTGGAAGCTGACGTCGCGCTGCCGGTGGTCAAGCAGTTCATCGCCGCCGTCAAGGAGCGCGCGGTCGGTGAGGAGGTCAGCCGGGCGCTGAACCCGGCCCAGCAGGTCATCCAGATCGTCAACGAGGAACTGATCCAGATCCTCGGTGGCGAGACCCGCCGGCTGCAGTACGCGAAGAACCCGCCGACGGTGATCATGCTGGCCGGCCTGCAGGGTGCCGGTAAGACCACGCTGGCCGGCAAGCTGGCCAAGCACCTCAAGGACCTGGGCCACGCCCCGGTGCTGGTCGCCTGCGACCTGCAGCGGCCGAACGCGGTCACCCAGTTGCAGGTGGTCGGTCAGCGGGCCGGCGTCGCGGTCTACGCACCCGAGCCCGGCAACGGCCAGGGCGACCCGGTCGCGGTCGCCAAGGACTCGATCGAGTTCGCTCAGCGGGCCCAGCACGACATGGTCATCGTCGACACCGCCGGCCGGCTGGGCATCGACGAGGAGCTGATGGCCCAGGCCGCCGCGATCCGTGATGCCGTCCAGCCGCAAGAGATCCTGTTCGTCCTCGACGCGATGGTCGGCCAGGACGCAGTCAACACCGCCGAGGCGTTCCGGGACGGGGTCGGCTTCACCGGGGTGGTGCTGACCAAGCTGGACGGTGATGCCCGCGGTGGCGCGGCGCTGTCGGTGCGCTACGTGACCGGGCAGCCGATCATGTTCGCCTCCAACGGCGAGAAGCTCGAAGACTTCGACGTTTTCCACCCGGACCGGATGGCGTCCCGGATCCTCGATATGGGCGACATGCTCACCCTGATCGAGCAGGCCCAGCGCACCTTCGACGCTGATGAAGCCGAGCGGATGGCGTCCAAGATCGTCAGCGGCAACGACTTCACGCTGGAGGACTTTCTCGATCAGTTGCAGGCGATTCGCCGGATGGGCCCGATCGGTAACCTGCTCGGCATGCTGCCCGGTGCCGGCCAGATGAAAGAGGCGATGGCCCAGGTCGACGACAAGGACCTCGACCGCACTGCGGCGATCATCCGGGGCATGACCCCGGCCGAGCGGGCCGATCCGAAAATGATCAATGGCTCGCGCCGGCTGCGGATCGCCAACGGATCCGGGGTGATGGTCAGCGACGTCAACAGCCTGGTCGACCGGTTCTTCGAGGCCCGCAAGATGATGGCCCAGATGAGCGGGATGCTGCCTGGCGGCCGGCGTAACAACCAGCGCAATGCCAAGGGACGCAAGGGTAAGAAGGGCAAGAACAGCAAGGGACGTGGCCCCACCCAGCCGAGAATGCCGGCTGGCTTTCCCGGTGGCTTCCCGGCCGGCATGCCCGGTGGGTTGGGCCAGGGCATGCCGGGCGGGCCAGCGGGCTTGGGCAAGGCCGGCGGGTTCGGTAACGCGCTACCGCCGGGTACCGAATTACCCGATATTTCCAAGCTGAAGTTCCCCAAGAGCTGAGCCGGGTCACCCGCTAGGCTGCCGGTGCATGCACGTCCAGCCGAAAGGGACAGCCAGATGGCACCGAAGGAAACGGCACCGAAGCAAACAGCTGTCGAGATCGCGGCGGGGTATGCCTTCACCGGCCCCGCGCTGGACTTGGGCAGCGTGGTGCTCGAGGGCACCGCGCATCCGGACGCGCTGGTGCGGATCCCGCTGGGCATGCTCAACCGGCACGGCCTGATCGCCGGCGCCACCGGCACCGGCAAGACCAAGACCCTGCAGTTGCTGGCCGAGCAGCTGTCGGCCAACGGCGTCCCGGTAGTGGTTGCCGACATGAAGGGCGACCTGTCCGGGCTGTCCCAGCCGGGCACCGCCAGCGACCGCACCACCGCCAGGGCCAAGGACACCGGCGATGACTGGCAGCCGGCCGGCTTCCCGGTCGAGTTCCTGGCCCTCGGTGGGCTGGGCAGCGGGGTGCCGGTGCGGGCCACCATGACCGCCTTCGGCCCGCTGCTGCTGGCCAAGATCCTGGACTTGAACGAGACCCAGGAGTCCTGCCTGGGGCTGATCTTTCACTACGCCGACTCGGCCGGCTTGCCGCTACTGGACCTCAAGGACCTGCGCGCGCTGATCCAGTTCCTGACCTCGGACGAGGGCAAGGCCGACCTGGACAACGTCGGCGGCCTGAGCAAGGCGACCGCCGGGGTCATCCTGCGCTCGCTGATCACCTTGGAAAACAACGGTGGTGACGTCTTCTTCGGTGAGCCGGAATGGGAACCGGTCGACCTGCTCAGGGTGAACGCCGACGGCTTGGGCATCATCTCGGCCCTGGAGCTGGCCACCATCGCCGACAAGCCACAGCTGTTCTCCACCTTCTTGATGTGGCTGCTGGCCGACCTGTTCCATGAGCTGCCCGAGGTCGGTGACGTCGACAAGCCGAAGCTGGTGTTCTTCTTCGACGAGGCCCACCTATTGTTCACCAATGCGTCCAAGGCATTTCTCGATCAGGTGACGCAGACCATCAGGCTGATCCGCTCCAAGGGCGTCGGCATTTTCTTCATTACCCAAGTGCCGGCCGACGTCCCGGACAGCGTGCTAGGCCAGCTGGGCAACCGGGTGCAGCACGCGCTGCGCGCCTTCACCCCTGACGATGCCAGCAACCTGGCCAAGGCCGTCCGTACCTACCCGAGGACCGCGAACTACGACCTTGCCGAGTTGCTCACCCAGTTGGGCATCGGCGAGGCGGTGGTGACGGTGCTGTCGGACAAGGGCGCGCCGACCCCGGTGGCCTGGACCAGGTTGCGGGCACCTCGCTCGCTGATGGCCCAGATCGACCCCGCCGCCCAGCAGGCCGCAGTCGCCGCGTCGCCGCTGCAAGCCAAGTACGGCACCGCGGTTGATCGGGATTCGGCTTATGAGAAGCTCGCCGCCCGGCTCGCGGCACCGCCGCCAGCCGAGCAACCGGCAGCAACCCAGCAGCCGGCACCTCAGCAGCACGAGCAAGCTCACGGCGGCGCCGCTGACATGGTCACCGGCGTGCTGAAGTCCAGCGCCTTCAAGTCCTTCGCGCGCTCGGCAGCCGGCGTGCTCGGCAAGGAGATCTCCCGATCGCTGTTCGGCACCGCCCGGCGGCGCCGGTGAGGACGGCCCGCTGATGGCAGCGCTGCACCTGCGTGGCATCTTCCTGCCCGATGAGACCGAGCGTGACGTCTGGATCGTGGATGGCCGGCTGACGTTCAGCCCGGTCGGCGGGGCTGACACGATCAGCTCAGGCGGCTGGGTGCTGCCCGGCCTGATCGACGCGCACTGCCACATCGGGATCAAGCCGGACGGCTGGGCCACCGAGGATGAGCAAGTGGCGCAGGCGATTCTCGATCGGGATGCCGGCGCGCTGCTGTTGCGTGACGCCGGTTCGCCGGTGGACAACCGGTACGTCCAGCAACGTCCGGAACTGCCCCGGCTGATCCGGGCCGGCCGGCACATCGCCCGTCCCAAGCGCTACATCCGCTACCTGGGCGTCGAGGTGCAACCGCAGGATCTGGTGGCTGAGGTCGAGAAGCAGGCCGCCCTCGGCGACGGCTGGATCAAGCTCGCGGCCGATTGGATCGACCGCGACGCCGGTGACCTGCTACCCACCTGGCCGGACGAGGCGCTGGCCGCCGCGATCGGGCGCGCGCACGAACTCGGCGTGCGGGTGGCCGCGCACGTGTTCGGTGAGGACGCGCTGCCGGGCCTGATCGCGGCCGGCCTGGACTCGATCGAGCACGGCACCGGACTCACCGACGACCTGCTCGATGAGGTGGCCAGGCGCGGCATCGCGGTGGTGCCGACGCTGATCAA
>JBDSAN010000586.1:0-2649 GCA_039922115.1 Jatrophihabitantaceae bacterium | reverse complement strand
CGGTCGTGGCGGTTCTGTCAGTCCGATGTGATGGTATTGGCCGGTGGTGATGCCGAGCCGTTCCTCGCAGGCGTTTCGACTGGTCCGTACCGCGGTGCCGGTCCCGGTGCCGCCGGTGCTCGATGCTGACCAGCTGCGGGTGGTCGAGCACCCGCAAGGTGTGCTGCGGGTGCATGCCGGTCCCGGCACCGGCAAGACCACCACGCTGGTGGAATCGGTCGTCCAGCGGGTGCTTGAGCGCAAGGTGCCGGTTGCCAACCTGTTGCTGCTGACCTTCTCGCGCGAGGCAGCCGGCCAGTTGCGTGACCAGGTAACCGCCAGGCTGCAGCGGGCCATCGGCGAGCCGATCGCGCGCACCTTTCACTCCTATGCCTTCGGCCTGGTCCGGCAGGCCGCGGTGCTCAATGGCGATCCGCCGCCCCGGCTGCTGTCGGGCTCCGAGCAGGACGTGACGCTGCGCGAATTGCTCGCCGGCCGGTTGGCCGACCGCACCGACGACTGGCCGCCGGTGCTGGCAGCGGCCGTGCAGACCCAGGCTTTCACCGACGAGCTGCGTGAGTTGCTGATGCGTGCCATCGAGCGCGACGTGTGGCCCGAGCAGCTGGCCGCGCTCGGTAAGCAGCACCACCGGCCGGACTGGGTGATCGCGGCCGATGTGCTGCGCGAATACCTCGAAGTCACCTCGCTGAAGGCGCCCGGTGCCTTCGATGCCGCCGAGTTGATCCAGCGGGCGGTCGCCGAGCTGAGGCAGAATAGTCAGCTGTTGCAGGCAGAACGTGCCAAGCGACGGCGGATCTTCGTCGATGAGTACCAGGACACCGACCCGGCCCAGGTAGAACTGCTCAAGCTGATCGCGGTCGGCGCTGACGAGCTGGTGCTGATCGGTGACCCCGACCAGGCGATCTACTCCTTCCGGGGTACCGAGCAGTCCTCGATGGCTGATATCGACCTGCATTTCGGCTCGCTTGCCGGCACCGTCCGAACCGAGCGGCGCGGCCAGCTGGAATTCAGCGCTCCGGTGGACACCGTCACGCTGTCGGTCAGCCGGCGGAGCGGGCCGGCGCTGCTGGCCGCGTCCAGGCGGATCGCGTCCCGGCTACCCGGCTCGGCCCAGCACCGCACGCTGGTCGGCTCGCCGGACCTGCCAGCCGGCTCGGTCACCGCGGCGGTGTTCGGTTCGGCCAGCCACGAGGCGTCCTACCTGGCCTCGCTGCTGCGCCGCGCACATGCCGAGGATGGCCTGGCCTGGTCGGACATGGCGGTGCTGGTCCGCTCGGCCGGCCCGGCCGCCGACACCCTGCGCCGGGGGTTGGCGGCCGCCGACGTGCCGGTCGGCCAACCGGTGCAGGGCGCGCTGACCGATGATCCGGTGGTCGCCCAGCTGCTTGAGCTGTTGCGCTGCGTCGCCGAGCCGAAGTCGGTGACCACCGATGATGCCGAAGCCTTGCTGACCGGCCTGATCGGTCGGGCTGATCCGTTGCAGATCCTGCGGATGCGCCGGCACCTGCGCCGGATCCCGGACGGTCCGCTCACGCTGGCCGATTTGCTCACCGAACCCGGTGCGCTGGCTTGGGTGCCGCCGTCGGCCCGAGCCCCGGTACAGCGGCTGCGCACGGTGATCGAAGCAGGCAGCGCCGCGGTCGCTGATGGGGCCAGCGCCGAGGACGTGCTCTGGCAGGTGTGGCAGGCGACCGGGTTGTCCAGCCGGCTGAACCGGCGAAGCCTGGCCGGCCGGGCTGATGGCGCGCGCGCCGATCGGGCGCTGGATTCGGTGCTCGCCCTGTTCACCGAGGCCGCCAAGGTCACCGACCGGACCCCTGGTAGCGGCGTCGGGCAGCTGCGCGACTGGGTGAGCCAGTTGCAGATCACCGATGCGGCCGCCCGCCAGCGGCCCAGCACCGCCGATGAGGTGACTATCCTGACCGCCCATGCCAGCAAAGGCCGGCAATGGCCGGTGGTGTGCGTGGCCGGCGTGCAGGATGGCAGCTGGCCGAACCTGCGTCGACGGGGCTCGCTGCTCGGCGCCGACCTGCTGGTCGACCTGCTTGCTGACCGCCCGGCCGTGTCCAGCGGGCTGCTCGCCGAGGTGTTGGCCTCCGAGCGCCGGCTGTTCTACGTCGCGGTGACCAGGGCCAGTCGCCAGCTGGTGGTGACCGCGGTCGACAGCGAGGAGCACCAGCCGTCCCGGTTCCTCGACGAGCTCGATCCGTTGCCTGCCGAGCTGCCGCAGCGTCCGGTTACCGCGTCCTCACGCCGGTTCGTGCTGCCCGGCCTGGTCGCCGAACTGCGAGCCGCGCTGGTCGACCCGGCTGGCATCGCCGGCTCGTCCGAGCCCGACCCGTTGCTCGATTCGCTAGCCGACCCGGTGGCTGAGATGCTGCCCGACGCGGGCCGGATCGCGCTGGCCGATCGGGTCGGGTACGCCACCGAGATCGCGACGGTCGCGGCCGAACAGCTCGCCCGGCTGGCTGCGGCCGGTGTGCCCGGCGCGCATCCACGTGACTGGTGGGGACGTCCGCAGCTGTCCACCATCGACTCGATCCGCAGCTCCGCCGCCGGCCCGGTGCCGATCCGGCCGTCGAAGTTCGAGGCCTACACCGACTGCGAGCTACGTGCCTTGCTGACCGAGCTCGGCGCGACCGAATCGAC
>JBDSAN010000585.1:0-4088 GCA_039922115.1 Jatrophihabitantaceae bacterium | reverse complement strand
TCGCTGGCCCAGGCGCCGGTGTCGATCACGGTGGCCCAGCCCGGCCCCAGCCACCCGACCGGTGCCGGCTCGCCGTCGGCGACCAGTGCACCGTCGCCGAGCAGCAGCGGCCCCGCCGGCAACGCGCTGATCTTCATCACCGGCTATGACCAGGCCAGCGACCGGATCGTGTTCCAGTACGCCCAGGTCCAGCGCGGCGCCGGCAGCGACGGCTCGGACGTCTACCTGGTCACCGACCCGGCCCGGTTCAGCGCGGCCATCGCCACCGGCATCAGCATCACCTCCGGCGGCCTGCTCTGCCCGCCGGCCGGCAGCAGTTGCAGTGTCGGTCAACTGATCGCGGCAGCCGGTGACGGCTTGTTCGCCAACGTCGCGATCGACCCGGCCGGCCGGCTGGAATCGATCATCGAGGTCGACAACACCACCGGCTCGACCGCCCAGCCAAGCCCGTCGGCCAGCCAGAACCTGGCCGGGCCGGCTGCCTCCAGCTCGCCGTCCCCATCGGCCAGCCCGAGTCCGGCCGGCTGAGCGATCCGGCCGGACTGCCCCGGACAACCGCCCGGCCGCCGACAACCAGCGCAGCAAGTGAGATCAGATGAGCAGGTCCCACCGGATCGTCGGCACTGCCTCGGTGCTGCTTGCCGGGCTGCTGGCGGTGCTGCTGGTTGCCGGTTGCGCGACCGGCGCGCGGATCGGCGGTCAGGTCAGGGTCAGTTCCAGCAACCCGGGCAGCGCCACCGCCCCGCTGCCGGTGGACGCGCCCTGCGCCAGCTTCGGCTGCCGGCCGGGCGCTGCCCAGCAACTGGTTGACGGCTACTCGGTCCGGCTCTGGCTTAGCCAGCCGCCATCGTCGGGCAGCCCCGACGCCGAGCGCAGCACGCCAGTGCTGGAGCTGAGCCGCGACGGCAAGCACCTGAGCTGGTGGACCGGCCGGCTCGGCTACGGCTGGGCCGCCACCGTCCGCTGCCTGGCCACCGTCGCCGAACCCAACTGCGCGGTGCTGGCCGAGGTTGGTGCGCATGCCGGCAGTGCTGAGCTGGTGCTGCTGCGCGATGGCGCGCTGGTCGCCCCACCGCAGGCCAGCGCGGTCTTCGATTCCGGGGTGCCGACCGCAGCCGACCTGGACCATGACGGCCTGCTGGACCTGGTCGGTGTCGAGAACGACTACCAACCTGACTACGCCAACGGGCACAACTTCTGGGTCAGCTACCGGCTGGTCGGCGGACCGGCCAGCGCGCTGCACCAGACCGGTTGCCGACCGGTCGCCCAGCTGTCCGAGCCGGCGCCGACCGTGCTGCTCACCGGCCGTTGCCCGGTGGTGGCGCAAGGTTGATATATCGCGTAGGGCTGAGCGCCGGCTGCGATCAGAACGCGAGCGCGCTGGTCACCTCAGCGGCGAGCTGGTCCAGCTCGGCGGCGGCCCGGGCCTCGGCGGCAGCGAGGTCGGCTGCCTCGGCGATGATCACCTCAAGGTAGGCCTTGCACTTGGGCTCGGTGCCCGATGGCCGCACCACCACCCGGCCGCCCTCGACCCGCAGCGTCACGACGTCATTGTCCGGCGCCAGGTCGGTGATCGTCACCGGCCGGTCGAGCAGCCGGGCTGGCGGGTCGGTGCGCAGCCGGCTCATCGCCTCGGCGATCAAGGCCAGGTCCGGTACCCGCCAGGACAGCTGCCGGGTGCTGTAGAGCCCGTACTCGGCGGCCAGCTCGGCCAGCCGCCGCGGGATCGAGGACCCTTCGGCAGCCAGGGTCGCGGCCAGCTCGGCGATCAGCAGCCCGGCCGAGATGCCGTCCTTGTCCCGTACCAGCGACGGCGCCACCGCGTACCCGAGCGCCTCCTCGTAGCCGAACACCAGATCCGGCGCCGCCCGGGAGATCCACTTGAAGCCGGTCAACGTCTCGGCATACGGCACACCGGTGCGGGCAGCGAGCGCCGACAGCATCGTCGAGGACACGATCGTGGTCGCATAGGTTCCGCGAATTCCCTTACGTAGCAACCAATCTGCCAGCAGGACGCCCACCTCGTCGCCGCGCAGCATCCGCCAGCCGGAGCCGTCGAACGGCACCCCGACCGCGCACCGATCAGCGTCCGGGTCGTTGGCGATGATCAGGTCAGCGCCGGTTCGCTCAGCCAGATCGAGGGCGAGGTCCATCGCGCCCGGCTCCTCCGGATTCGGAAAGGTCACCGTGCTGAAGTCCGGGTCCGGTTCGGACTGCTCGGCCACCTCCGACGGCGCCGCGAAACCGGCAGCGGCCAGCACCGCGCGCACGACCTCGGCGCCGACGCCGTGCATCGCGGTGTGCACGATCGAGATCGTCCGCGCCGAATCGGGGTTGACCAGGCCGGCGATCGCGGTCACGTAGTCGTGCACGATCGACTGGTCCAGGGTGGTGTAGTCCGGCGACAGCGGGATCGACCTGGCCGGTCCGCTGGCCTGGATCGCCGCTTCGATCTCGGTATCGGCCGGCGGCACGATCTGGGCCCCGTCGGCGGCATAAACCTTGTAGCCGTTGTCCTGCGGCGGGTTGTGCGAGGCGGTGACCATGATCCCGGCCGCTGCCTGCAGCCGGCCGACCGCGAAGGCCAGCACCGGGGTGGGCAGCAGCCGGGGCAGCAACCGGGCATCGAAGCCGGCCGCGGCCAGCACCGCCGCCGAGTCGCGGGCGAACTCCTGAGAGCGGTGCCGGCCGTCGTAGCCGATCACCACGATCCGACCGGCCAGCCCCTGCGCGCTCAGGTAGGCCGCGATGCCGGCCGCTGCCCGCCGGACCACCGCCGCGTTCATCCCGTTCGGCCCGGCCCGCAGCGGTCCGCGCAGGCCCGCGGTGCCGAAGGTCAGCGGCTCGGCGAACCGGCTGGCAAGCTCGACAGTGGCGCGCCCGTCCAGCAGGGCCTGCAGTTCGGCGGCATCGGTAGCATTCGGATCGTCGGCGATCCAGGTCCGCACCTGCTCACCGAGTGCGCCTGCCAGCAGGTCCGGGTTGATCATCGGCCGTCCTTTCGATAGCGCTCGGCAACCTCGTCGATGCCGAACCACGGTGCGGTAAACAGGCCGCCGACCAGGTCCAGCGGGGCCGGGTCGTCCTCTGGACGGTCGAACTGGCTGGCGTCGTAGGTCGGTTGATAGCCCAGCTCTTGGCCGGCCGCCAGCGACCACCAGCGGTCCCGGTTGGCCGAGATCGCCCAGATCAGCGCGTAGCTCAAGCTGTCGCTGTGCAGGCAGCTGTCGACCAGGTGCGCGCAATCGGCCGGAGCCAGCCAGCTCGACTGCGCACGCCGGTCCGGCGGCCGATCGGCGAAGGTGCCGATCCGCAGGCAGGCCACCTGAAAGCCGTACCGGTCGCAGTAGTAGCGGCCCAAGGCCTCGCCGAAAACCTTGCTCACCCCGTACAGCGTGTCCGGCCGGGGCGGCGTGTCAGCGGGCAATTCTGCCGAGCCACGCGGGGTAAAGCCGACCGCATGGTTGGACGAGGCATAGACCACCCGCCGCACGCCGGCCCGCCGAGCGGCCTCGAACAGCTGGAAGGTGCCCTCGAGGTTGGACTCCCGGATCACCGGCCATGGCGCCTCGGTGGGCTGGCCGGCCAGGTGGACGACCGCGCTCACCCCGGCCAGCGCCTGGTCCAGCGCGCGCGGGTCGGTGAGCTCGCCCACCACGTGGTCGGCGCCGGTCGCTGGGCTGGGCAGCCGGTCGAAGGTGCGCAGCTGCCAGCCGTAGCCGGGCAGCAGGGCGGTCAGCGAGGACCCGATCCGGCCTTGCGAGCCGGTGAGCAGAACCGTCATAGCCGGGCGAGCAACTCGACCAGCAGGCCGCCGGCCCGGGTCGCGGCTGCCTTGCCGGCGGCCAGCACCTCTTCGTGGTTGAGCGGCTGGCCGGTCATCCCGGCTGCCAGGTTGGTGACCAGCGAGATGCCCAGCACCTCCGAACCCTCGGCGTGCGCGGCAATCGCCTCCAGCGCGGTCGACATGCCCACCAGGTCGGCGCCGAGGATCCGGGCCATCCGGACCTCGGCCGGCGTCCCGTAGTGCGGGCCGGGGAACTGGGCGTAGACACCCTCGGTCAGCGACGGGTCGATCTCGCGCATCA
>JBDSAN010000584.1:0-3809 GCA_039922115.1 Jatrophihabitantaceae bacterium | reverse complement strand
CCGGGTGCAAAGGTGTCGATGAGCGTGGTGTCGGTAATCCGCAGGGCGGTCTGTCCCGGGTCCTTCGATCCGGTGACCAACGGTCACCTGGACATCATCGGCCGCGCCGCCGACCTGTACGACGAGGTCGTGGTGGCGGTACTGATCAACAAGAACAAGTCCAGCCTGTTCACCGTCGCCGAGCGGATCGCGGTGCTCAACGAGGTCACCGCCGGTTACGGCAACGTCCGGGTCGATTCGTTTCACGGCCTGCTTGTCGACTACTGCCGGTCGAACGAGATTCCGGTTATTGTCAAAGGGCTACGGGCGGTCAGCGACTTCGATTACGAGCTGCAGATGGCCCAGATGAACCGTGGCCTGGCCGGCATCGACACGCTGTTCATGCCGACCAATCCGGAATACAGCTTCCTTGCCTCCAGCCTGGTCAAGGAGATCGCGACCTACGGCGGCGACGTCACCGGCCTGCTGCCCGATGTCGTGCACAAGCAGTTGCTGGCCCGGCTGGGCGAGCTGAAGGCAGGGCAGGCCGATGACTGAGCACGCGCTGGCTCAGGTCGATGAGGTGCTGACCGAGCTGGTCGAGATGGTCGAGACCGCGCGCACGCTGCCGATGTCATCGTCCTGCGTGATCGGCCGGGAGAAGGCGCTGGACCTGCTGGATGCGCTGCGCGAGGTGCTGCCGGCAGAGCTGATCGAGGCCCGCCGGCTGGTCGCGCAGCGGGAGCGGCTGCTGGCCGAGGCCGCCGAGCGGGCTGAGGACAGCGTCCGGACGGCCACCGAGAGCTCCGAGGCGCTGCTCGCCGACGCGCGCGCCGAGGCGAGCCGGATCATCGAGGCCGCCCAGGACGAGCAGCAGCGGCTGGTCTCGGCCGCCGGTGTCCAGCAGGCCGCGGTCGCGGCGGCCGAGCAGCTCACCAGCCAGGCCCAGGAGCAGGCCGGTCAGACCCTGGCCCTGGCCGAACAGGCCGCCGCCAAGCTCACCGGGGACGCGCACGGCTACGCATCGAGCACCCTGGCCGAGCTGGTTGACCACCTGCAGCGGCTGCTGTCCACGGCCGAGAACGGGCGGGACGCGCTCGGTCGCCAGCTTCCCTGACTCCTCGATTTCGCGGCCACCGGCCCGCTCAGGTAACCTGAACGACGGCCAAATCCACGTTTGGACCCACGTTGATCCGCCAGCAGGTGGACGCAGCCCGCACACAACCGGTGAAGGTCGTCAGTGAACCCGCGCAGCCCGCTCGTCCTGGATACCCGGGAACTCGGACGTCGGCCGGGCACTCGACGCGATTACCAGCGGGACTTCCCGGTCGCCGACAAGCTCGGCCTGGACATGATCGCGGTGCCGGCCGGCTCGCTACTGACCGTGGACGTCCGGCTCGAATCGGTCAGCGAGGGCGTCCTGGCCACTGGTGAGGTGATCGGCGAGGTGATCGGCGAGTGCGGCCGCTGCCTGGCCGAGTTCACCGAGGGGCTGCAGGTCGACTTCGTCGAGCTGTTCGCCTACCCCGACAGCACTACCGAAGCGACCACCGATCCGGACGAGATTCCCCGGATCGCCGGTGACCAGCTCGATCTCGAACCGGTGTTGCGCGACGCGGTGGTGCTCAGCCTGCCGCTCACCCCGCTGTGCCGTCCGGACTGCGGCGGACTGTGCCCGGACTGCGGTGAGCGGCTGGACGACTTGCCCGAGGACCATTCGCACACCCAACTCGACCCGCGCTGGGCCGCTCTGGCCGAGCGGTTCGGTACCGACGCTCAATCCAATTAGCCCGCTGTACCCAGCAATCACCAACAGAAACAGGAGTTACCGCCGTGGCCGTGCCGAAGCGCAAGACCTCGCGATCCAACACCCGGTCGCGCCGCTCGCAGTGGAAGACCACCGCGCCCACCCTGGTCACCTGCCCGAACCGGGCCTGCGCCCAGCCGAAGCTGCCGCACACCGCCTGCTCGAACTGTGGCCAGTACGACGGCCGGCAGGTCCTCGCAGGCTGATCGGCTTGCACCGCTGGCCCGCTTCGTTGATACCGGTCAACTGACCGTGGCTTCCCGACAGCCCACGGTTGCTGACGCGGCAGAACTGGCCGCCGAGCTCGGCGTCGAGATGGACGCCGAGCTCTTTCGGCGTGCCCTGACCCACCGCTCCTACGCTTACGAAAACGGGGACGTGCCGCACAACGAGCGGTTGGAGTTTCTCGGGGACTCGGTGCTCGGCGTGGTGATTACCGAGGCGCTCTACCTGCGCCACCCGGACCTGGCCGAGGGCAAGCTGGCCAAGCTGCGCGCGTCGGTGGTGAACATGCGCGCCCTGGCCGACGTGGCGCGTGGCATCGGAGGCGACGGCATCGGCAAGTACGTCCTGCTCGGCCGCGGCGAGGACGCCACCGGCGGCCGGGACAAGCCATCGATCCTGGCCGACACGCTCGAAGCGATCATCGGCGCCATCCACCTGCAGCACGGGATCGCGGTGGCCACCACGGTCATCCACCGGCTGTTCGACCCGATCCTGGCGGCCGCTCCGGGGTACGGCGCCGGGCTGGACTGGAAGACCTCGCTGCAGGAACTCACCGCCGAGCGTGGCCTGGGCGTCCCGGAATACCGGATCACCTCCGACGGACCCGACCACGCCAAGTCCTTCACCGCCGAGGCGGTGATCGGCAACATCACCTTCGACATCCGGCCAGGTCGGAACAAGAAGGAAGCCGAGCAGCTGGCAGCCGAGGCGGCCTGGCGAGCGCTCACCCACACTGAACTGGCCGACGCTGAGCTGCCCAACACTGAGCTGCCCAACGCCGAGCTAACCGCCACTGAACGGCCTGACAGCGAGCTGCCCGGCGATGCCTGAACTACCCGAGGTCGAGACCGTCCGGGCAGGCCTGGCCAAGTGGGTCGTCGGGCGCACCATCGCAACCGTCGATTCCTTGCATCCACGGGCGATTCGGCGTCACCTTGCTGGCCCGGACGACCTGACGGCGCGGCTGACCGGCCGCCAGATCGGCTCGGCCGAGCGGCGCGGCAAGTACTTGTGGCTCACCCTGGACGGCGGCGCGGACTGCCTGATCGCGCACTTGGGGATGAGCGGGCAGCTGCTGATGATCGAGCCGGGCATGCCGGCCGGCCCGCACCTGCGGGCGCGGCTGAGCTTCACCGACGGCGGCACCGAATTGCGGTTCGTCGACCAGCGGACCTTCGGCGGCCTGCACACCGACCTGCTGATCGCCGACCCGCCGACCGAGGTGCCGGCCGGTATCGCGCACATCGCCCGGGATCCGCTGGACAGCCACTTCGACGACGAGGCTTGGATCTCCTCGGCCCGGGCCCGCAACACCACCATCAAGCGGCTGCTGCTGGATCAGAGTTCGATCTCCGGCGTCGGCAACATCTACGCCGACGAGGCGCTCTGGCGGGCCAGGTTGCACGGCGACCGGCCGGTCAACCGGTTGAGCCGGGCGCAGCTGACCGGCCTGCTGGCTGGCCTGCGCGCGGTGTTCGCCGAGGCGCTGTTGGCCGGCGGCACGTCCTTCGATTCGCTGTATGTCAACGTCAACGGTTCCAGCGGGTACTTCGAACGATCGCTGAATGCCTATGGCCGGTTCGGCGAACCGTGCGCCCGCTGCGGCCGGCCGATCTCGCGGATGAAGTGGATGAACCGCTCGTCCTACTTCTGCCCCAACTGCCAGCGACCGCCCCGGCGGACTGCCAGTTGACCGAGCCGGTCCGGCTCACCGCCTGGGTGCACGGGCAGGTGCAAGGCGTCGGGTTCCGCTGGTGGACGCGCAGCCGAGCCCTGGAACTCGGCCTCACCGGCCGGG
>JBDSAN010000583.1:0-4570 GCA_039922115.1 Jatrophihabitantaceae bacterium | reverse complement strand
GAGGGAGAGCTGCTGTCCCTGCTGCACCGTGGCGAGCAGCTGCTCGCGCAGCTTCTGGGCGACCTGGGAGATGTCGGGGACCTCGGTGCGGGGGCCGGTCTTGATGGTCGCCGTTGCCATGGTGTGCTCCTTGATGATCAGAAGTGCGCGGAATTTCCGGCACCTGCTAAGAATACATACCGTTTGCTTGGGATGTCAAGCAAGCGGTAGGGTGGCCGCCCGGAGGGTAGGAGGCGCAGCCGATGTTCACGCGAGTCGCCATCGTCAACCGCGGAGAGGCCGCGATGCGCCTCATCAACGCCGTCCGCGAGCTCAACGCCGGCGGTAGCGACCAGCTCGAGACCGTCGCGCTGCACGTCGATGATGAGAGCACCGCCAAGTTCGTCCGCGAGGCGGACAGCGCCTACGCCCTGGGCCCCGCGTCGGACCGCCCCTACCTGGACCTCGAGGTGCTCGAGCGGGCGCTGCGCCACACCGGCGCCGAGGCCGCTTGGGTGGGCTGGGGCTTCGTGGCCGAGGACCCCCAGTTCGCCGGCCTGTGCGACCGGATGGGTGTCACCTTCATCGGCCCTAGCGCGGAGGCGATGCGCCGGCTGGGCGACAAGATCGGGGCCAAGCTGCTGGCCGAGGACGCCGGCGTACCGGTGGCGCCGTGGAGCCGTGGCCCGGTCGACGACGTGGAGCAGGCCCGCGACCTCGGCAAGAGCATCGGCTACCCGCTGATGCTGAAGGCCACGGCCGGCGGGGGCGGCCGTGGCATCCGGGTCGTCACCTCCGACGAAGAGCTGGTCGACGCCTACGAGCGCACCCGGGACGAGGCCAAGAGGTCGTTCGGCAGCAGCGTGGTCTTCCTCGAGCGACTGGTCGCCGGCGCCCGGCACATCGAGGTCCAGGTGATCGCCGACGGGCAGGGTACGGCGTGGGCTCTCGGCGTGCGCGACTGCTCGCTGCAGCGGCGCAACCAGAAGGTGATCGAGGAGTCGGCCTCGCCGGTGCTCGACGCCGAGCAGGTGCACGAGATCAAGCAATCCGCCCGCCGGCTGGTGCTCTCGGTCGGCTACTGCGGGGCGGCCACCGTCGAGTTCCTCTATGAGCCGGCAAGCAAGACGTTCAGCTTCCTCGAGGTCAACACCCGGCTGCAGGTCGAGCACCCGATCACCGAGGTCACCACCGACGTTGACCTCGTTGCCGCCCAGCTGCAGGTCGCCGCCGGCCGGCCGCTCGTCGGCGACGCGCCGACTGAGACCGGGCACGCGGTCGAGGCCCGGCTCAACGCCGAGGACCCGGACCGCGACTTCGCGCCGTCGCCGGGGCGCATCGTGCTTCTCGAACTACCGACGGGTCCGGGCATCCGGGTCGACACCGGGGTCGCCGTGGGCGACGTCATCCCCGCCGACTTCGACTCGATGATCGCGAAGATCATCGCCTACGGCCCGACCCGTGCGGACGCGCTGGCCAGGCTTCGCCGCGCGCTGGCCGACACCACGGTCATCATCGAGGGCGGATCGACCAACAAGAGCTTCCTGCTGGACCTGCTCGACCAGCCGGAACTGATCGACGCCAGCGCCGACACCGGCTGGATCGATCGGGTACGCGCCGAGGGCCGGCTGGTCAGCACCCGGCACGCCGGCATCGCGCTGGTCGCGGCCGCGATCGAGGCCTACGAGGTGCAAGAGGCCGGCGAGCGCCAGCACTTCCTGGCCACCGCGCACGGCGGCCGGCCGCAGGCCCGGCACCAGAACGGCCGGGCGATCGACCTGAAGCTGCGCGGGGCCAGCCACCGACTGGCGGTCGCCCAGCTCGGGCCGGGCCGGTTCCGGGTCAAGCTCGGCGCCGGGGCACCGGGCGCTCGCCAGGTGGACGTCCGGATCGACCGGTTGGACAGCTACCTGAGCCGGCTGGAGGTCGGCGATCAGCGGTTCCGGCTGCTGAGCGCGACCCACGGCACGGTGAACCTGGTCGAGGTCGACGGCATCACCCACCGGGTCACCCGCGACGAGGGCGGCGTGCTCCGCTCACCGGCACCGGCCCTGGTGGTCGCGGTGCCGGTCGCGGTCGGCGATGAGGTGAGCGCCGGCACCCCGGTGCTGGTGCTGGAAAGCATGAAGATGGAGACGGTGCTGACCGCGCCGTTCGCGGCCCGGGTCCGCGAGCTGATGGTCAGCGCCGGCGGCCAGGTCGAGACCGGGCTGCCGATGATCCGGCTGGAACCGATCGGCGATGGCGAGCAGGTGGCGGTGGCCGCGACCGGCGGCCCGGAAATCGAGCTGCCGGGCAGCCGCGGCGGCACCATCGAAGCGCGCGCGGCCGGCTACCTGCAGGACCTGCGCGACCTGCTGCTCGGCTTCGACCTCGACGACGCTACCCAGACGCTGGCCGGCTACCAGGCGCTGCGGTCGGACCTGATGACCGCCGGGCGGCCGCCGCTGGCCGGCGAGATCGCGCTGTTCACCGCCTTCGCCGACCTGTGCGAGCTGGGCCGTAACCGGCCCGGTGGCGAGGAGCCGGCCGGCGATCGGGTGCACAGCCCGCGCGAGTACTTCCACGCCTACCTGCACAGCCTGGACCTGGACCGCGAGCAGCTGCCGGACTCGTTCCGGCACCGGCTGACCCGGGTGCTCGCGCACTACGCGGTCACCGACCTGGACCGCAGCCCCGAGCTGGAGGAGGCGGTCTACCGGATCTTCCTGGCCCAGCCCGGCACCCCGGCGCACCTGCACCTGGTCACCTCGCTGCTGCAGCAGTGGATGCGCGATCCGCAGCCTGGCCCGGACGTCGCCGACGAGGTGCGTGACGTGCTGGAACGGCTGGTGGCCGCCACTCAGCTGCGCTACCCGGTGGTCGGGGACCTGGCCCGCAGTGCCCGGTTCCGCTGGTTCGACCAGCCGCTGGTGGACGAGGCCCGGGCCTCGGTGCTGGCCGGTGTCCGGGACGAGGTGGCCTACCTCGCCGATCATCAGGACGCGCCGGACTACGCCAGCCGGCTGGAGGCGCTGGCCAACATCCCGGAGCGGATCGTCCGGTTCCTCGCCGAGCGGATCGAGGCCGGTATCGGTGGCCATGAGCCGATGCTCGAGGTGCTGGCCCGCCGGCACTACCGCGAGCACGAGCTGCACGACCTGACCAGCACGATGGCCGCAGGCCGGCCGTTCGTCACCTGCGACTACACGCTGGCCGAGCGGCCGAGCCACCTGATCACCACGGTGGCCACCATGGCCGAGCTGGTACCGGGTTCGGCGCTGGTCACCGAGCTGCGCGCCCAGCTGGCCGCAGCACCGGCCGGGCACCAGGGCGTGATCGATCTTTACCTGCTGTGGGAGGACATTCCCGAACAGCCCGCGCTCGCTTCGGATCGGTTGCGGCAGGCGCTGGCCGGCCTGGACCTGATCCAGCACGCGCGCCGGATCGCGGTGGCGACCTGCCCGGGCGGCGGCCGTCCGGTCTCGTACTACACCTTCCGGCCGGTCGCCGGTGGTGCCGACGCGATCAGCGGCATCTACGAGGACGATCTGGTCCGCGGCGTGCACCCGATGGTGGGACGCCGGCTGAACCTGTGGCGGTTGCGCGATTTCAAGCTGACCCGACTGGATGCGCCCGATGACGTGCTGCTGTACCTGTGCGTCGCACCGGACAACGAAGCCGATCAGCGGCTGGTGGCGCTGGCCCAGATCCGGGAGCTGGCACTGGTCCGCGACGCGTCCGGACGGGTGGTGTCGCTGCCGCACGCCGAGCGGGCGGTGGCCAGTTGCGGCGAGGCGATCCGGCTGGCCCGGGCAGCTCGCGGCGGCGCCCGGCTGGACATGAACTACGTGTCGCTGCAGATCTGGCCGGTGATCGACGCCCCGCTGGACGAGCTGACCGCGCTGCAGAGCACCATCTCACCGCTGACCGTCGGCGCCGGTATCGAGAGCGTGCTGGCCGAGGGCCGGCTGCTCGGCCAGGACGGCCAGGTCCGCGAGGTGGCCGCGCACTTCACCTTCCAGGCCGGTGCCGGTGTGGTGACCACCGTGTCCGGCAAGAACACCGAGCGCCTGCAACCGCTGGACGACTACGACCAGAAGGTGTTGCGGGCACGCCGGCGCGGCAACGTTTACCCATATGAACTAACCACAATGCTCAGTGGCAGGCGGGGCGAGTTCGTCGAGTACGACCTCGGATCGGGCGCCGATGCCGGCGTGCTGGTTCCGGTGGACCGGGCGCCGGGCGGCAACAAGGCCGGCATCGTGGTGGGGGTGGCCCGGACGCCGACCGACCGGCACCCGGAGGGCATTACCCGGGTGGTGCTGCTCGGCGATCCGACCCGAGCCCTCGGTGCGGTGGCCGAGCCGGAATGCTCGCGGATCGTCGCGGCGCTGGACCTGGCCGAGCGGCTGGCAGTGCCGGTCGAGTGGTTCGCGCTGTCGGCCGGTGCCCGGATCTCGATGGATTCCGGTACCGAGAACATGGACTGGGTGGCGCGCGCGCTCAAGCGGATCGTGACCTTCACCCAGGCCGGCGGCGAGATCAACGTCGTGGTCGCGGGCATCAACGTCGGGGCTCAGCCCTACTGGAACGCAGAAGCCACGATGCT
>JBDSAN010000582.1:0-14622 GCA_039922115.1 Jatrophihabitantaceae bacterium | reverse complement strand
CCACACGCTAGGCAGACTATCCGACCGCCCCGCCCGGCAGCCGCAGGGGGCGGGGCGGGTCAACCACCGACCTGCTCGTCCCGGCCACCCGTACCGGTCCGGCCGATCGGGTCGAGCCGGTACTACCGTCAGGTGGTGTCCCAGACCAGCTCGGGTTACTTCGATGCCGCTGCCGGGCTGCCGCTGCACCCGGTCGCGATCGAGGCCTGGCAGGCCGCGGTGGCCGATGGCTGGGCCGATCCGGCCAGGGTGCACGGCGCCGGCCGGCGCAGCGCGCTGCTGCTGGACGCGGCCCGTGAGGCGGTTGCCGCGGAGTTGGACCTGCAGCCGGACGAGCTGAGCTTCCAGCCGTCCGGCCCGCTCGCCCTGCAAGCCGCGGTACTCGGGACGCTGGCCGGCAACCGGCGCCGCGACGGCGCGGGCGGACTGGTGCACTCGGCGGTCGAGCACTCGACCGTGCTGCGCGCGGCCACCTGGCATGCCGAGCGTGGCGGGCAGGTGCACCAGGTCGAGGTGGACGAGACCGGCCAGGTGGCCGCGGCAGCCTTCCTCGCCGCGGCAACAACCACCGGGACCGCCGCCGCCGTCCTGCAAGCGGCCAACCACGAGGTCGGCACCCGGCAGCCGGTCGCCGAGGTCGCTGCCGGCCTGGCCGGCTCCGGGGTTGGGCTGGTGGTCGACGCCGGCCATGAACTGGTATTCGGCGAGCCGCCGTCCGCCCCTGTCTTCACCGCTGATGCCCGGCTCTGGGGCGGCCCGGCCGGGGTGGGGTTGCTGGCGATCCGGCGGGGCACCCGCTGGCGAGCGCCGATGCCGGTCGACGAGGCCGAGTCCGGACGGGCGCTGGGCGCGCCGAACGTCCCGGCGATCGTGGCTGCCGCGGCCTCGCTGCGGGCCAGCCGGCAGGACCGCCAGCAGCAGGCCGGCCGGCTGTCCGGGCTGATCGATCAGCTGCGCCGGCGGGTGCCGGAGCTGGTGCCGGACGCCGTGGTGCTGGGCGCGGCGGCGGACCGGCTGCCGCACCTGGTTACCTTCTGCTGCCTGTACGTCGATGGCCTGTCGCTGCTCACCGAACTGGACCGGCACGACTTCGCGGTCTCCTCCGGCTCGTCCTGCACCTCTGACACCCTGACGCCCTCGCACGTCCTGGTCGCGATGGGCGCCCTGACCGGAGGCAACGTCCGGGTCTCGCTGCATCGCGGGGTCGATCAGGCCGATATCGACCGGTTCCTGGCCGTGCTGCCGGCCGCGGTGGCCCGGGCCCGCGAGGGCGTGACGATCAATGCACCGGCGGCCCGGCACCGTGGCGGCCCCGGCGAGCCGGCCGGCCAGCTGATCGATAGCCGTGGCCGGCGCTGCCCGCTGCCGGTGCTCGATCTGGCCCGAGCCCTGCCGGACGTCCCGGTCGGCGCCGAACTCACCGTGCTGGCCGACGATCCCGCAGCCGCCAGCGACCTGGCAGCCTGGTGCCGGATGACCGGCCAGCAGCTGATCTCGACCGGGCCAGGCCCAGCAGGCTCGGACGGCGCGCGGGCTTACCGAGTGCGTCGACTGCGTTGACCAGCCCGGCACGTGTGAAGATTGACGCCATGAGCGTGGACATCACGAACCTGCACATCGACAGCACCGACATCGAGGGCCTGGTCGTCTGCACCCTCAAGCAGGTCAGCGATGACCGGGGCACGGTGCGGGAGTTCTTCCGAGCATCGGTGTACGCGGAGCTGTTCGGCGGCCTGGCTGACTGGAAGCAGATCAACGTCACCGAGTCCAAGCATGGTGCCATTCGTGGCATGCACGGCGAATCGATGACAAAGCTGGTCAGCTGCGTTGCCGGTAACGCCTATGGCGCCTACCTCGATGGCCGACCGGACTCGCCTAGCTACGGCAAGGTGGTCACGGTTGAGCTGTCCCCCGGCGTGCAGGTGCTGGTGCCGGCCGGGGTCTGCAACGGGTTCCAGTCGGTCAGCGAGCAGGGCACCCAGTACCTGTACTGCTTCACCGAGGAGTGGCGACCGGGCATGGCCGGTACCGCCTTCAGCCCGCTGGATGATGGCCTGGGCATCCACTGGCCGGTGCCGATCGACATCAACGACCCGTCCTTCATCTCGGTCAAGGACGCCACCGCACCGAAGTTCAGCGAGCTCGGGGCCAGCTGACCGTGTGCGGGCTGATCGGTTTTCTCGCGGCCAACCCTGCCGAATCTGGATCGGAAACGACCCGGGCGGCGATCGAGGACTCGCTGGTGCAGATGCGCCACCGCGGGCCCGATGACGGCGGCATCTGGTTCGACGACCAGGCGGTGATCGGCTTTCGCCGGTTGGCATTGATCGACTGGGAGCACAGTCACCAGCCGCTGCCCTACCTCGAGGATCGCTATCACCTCATCTTCAACGGCGAGATCTACAACTACCTGGAGTTGCGCGCGCAGCTGACCGAGGAATTTGGCGCCAGCTTCGCGACCCAGGGCGACGGCGAAGCGATCGTGGCCGGCTACCACTACCTCGGCGAGAAGATCGTCGAGCACCTGCGCGGTATGTTCGCCTTCCTGATCTGGGATTCCCAGGAGCAGGTGATGTTCGGCGCCCGGGACTGGTTCGGCATCAAGCCGCTCTACACCTACACCGACGAGCGGGGCTCGTTCTTCGCCTCGGAGAAAAAGGCGTTGCTGTCGGTGGCCGCGCCCGAGGTGAGCCAGCAGGTCAACACCGAGGCGTTGCAGCATTACCTTACGTTGCAGTATGTTCCCGAACCGGCCTCAATGCACACCGCAATCACCCGGATCGATTCGGGAACCTCGTTCACGTTGCGTCCGGGCCAGCCGATCCGCACCAAGCGCTACTTCCGGCCGGACTTCGTTGCCCGCGCGGTGCCCGAACCGGACAAGCTCTACCGCGAGATTGCCGACACGCTGCGCGACTCGGTGGCCAAGCACCTGCGCTCGGACTTCACCGTCGGGGCGTTCCTGTCCGGCGGTATCGATTCCACCGCGATCGCCGCTTTAGCCCGCGAACATAACCCGAAACTGCTCACCTTCACCACTGGCTTCGAGCGGGCCGGCTTCTCCGAGATCGACGTCGCCGCCGAATCGGCCGAGGCGATCGGGGTGCGCCACATCACCAAGGTGGTCACCCCGCAGGAGATGATGGACACGCTGCCGCTGATCGTCTGGTACCTCGACGATCCGGTCGCCGATCCGGCGCTGGTACCGCTGTATTTCATTGCCCGGGAAGCCCGCAAGCACGTCAAGGTGGTGCTGTCCGGCGAGGGTGCCGACGAGCTGTTCGGCGGTTACACCATCTACCGCGAGCCGATTTCGCTGCGCCACCTGACCGCGGCGCCAGATCCGGTCCGCCGGCTGCTGGGCACGCTGTCGACCCGGCTGCCCGAAGGCATGCGCGGCAAGGACCTGCTGCGCCGGGCCTCGATCGGTATTGAGGAACGCTATTACGGCAACGCGCGAATCTTTCGCGACGATGAGTTGCGCGACGGCGGCCTGCTCAAGACCTACTCCTCAGCAGTCAGCTACACCGACGTCACCGCCGAGCACTATGCGGCGACCAGGCACCTGGACGACTCGACCCGGATGCAGTACATCGACCTGTTCACCTGGTTGCGTGGCGACATCCTGGTCAAGGCCGACAAGATGACGATGGCCAACTCATTGGAACTGCGGGTGCCGTTCCTGGACACCGAGGTGTTCCGGGTCGCCTCCTCCATTCCGGTCGAGCAGAAGCTGACCAGGGAAACCACCAAGTTCGCATTGCGCCGGGCGCTGGCCGAGATCGTCCCGCCGCACGTGCTGAACCGTGCCAAGCTCGGCTTTCCGGTACCGACCCGGCCGTGGCTGCAGAACGAGATGTACGAGTGGGCGCGCGAGATCATCAGCTCAGCCGGCACCGGTCACCTGATCGACACGGCCGCGGCCTTGCGGCTGCTCGAGGCGCACCGGGACGGCCCGCACGACTACTCACGCAAGATCTGGACGCTGCTGGTGTTCATGATCTGGCACGGCATCTTCGTCGAGGGCCGGATCACCCCGGTCATTCCAGAGACTGTCTACCCGGTCAAGATCTAGGTTCGAGCGGTGCAGCGAAAGCCAGTGAGCAGCACGGTGATCTCGGCTGTCGGCTATGACCCGGCGACCAACGTGCTGGAACTGGCCTTCATCGACGGTCACGGCTACCGGTACTTCGCGGTACCGGCCTCGGTTTACGCGGGGTTGCTGGCCGCTGGCAGCCTCGGCACCTTCTTCGCGCAGCGGATCAGGCATACCTACGCCTACGAGCGGCTGCCAGCCTAGCCACTCACCGTCTCATGATCGAAACGAAGCTGTCGATATATGTGCAATGCCGCGCAATCGACAGGCCAGTCCACCGCCTCCTTCCGACCATGACCTAGCTCAGGAACGTCAGCGGTTCCAGCGGCGATTCGGTCGCGTGTTCTGGTCCATCCTGGGTTTCGGCAGCTTCGCATATCTCTGCATCGCGATGGGCGCCACCGCCTGTCGCGGGATCCGCTCCCACGGGGACCTACTGCACCACGTAAATCTTGGTTTGTCCCCGTCGGATGGCATCTCGTTGGTTGGTTCGTTCCTCGGAGTGGTGGTCGCCCTGAACATCGCGCTCGCCGCACAGCAACGTCCACGGGACCCGAAGGAGAGACTCCAAGATGCCGATTGGACAAGCTACGTAACGGTGATCGCGTTGCTGTCGGCGTTATCCGCAGTGATCGTCTGCTGGGGCTGCTGGCTGTCCTTGGCTCGACAGGGCGCTTGGGGCACGTGCATTGGCGTGAGCCTGATGGCTATCACCAGTGCCGCATTGGCCGCAGCACTCCGGGTTCGCCCCCGTCCAGATGAAGCGTGGCTAGCCGACCGCCACATTTTGCACGAACGGCAACGTCAACTTCGGAACGAGATCACCACGCTGCGTCACCGCCGACCGTACTCGAACATGGCCTGGTGGGTCATCGCTATCCGTTGCACGATCTCAGGACTCGTTATCGGTCTAGTTAGTGCTGGGATTTCTGATCTTGCGTTCAGCGTGCTGACTTCACCGTTGCGCCTGGCCGACCTAGCGCTCATGGCATCGATGGCCTCGTCACTGGACGTCGCATTACTCTATTTCGTGAGTCGCGCCTGGTGGCTAGTCCCAGCCATCCGCGACCGACTCACCACAATCTCCGAGATCTGGTTTCTGGTGATGTCAGCATCGCTCGCGTTCTCCCTGGCTACCGCGTTGCTGGCTGCGGTACCCGGAGACTGGAAAATTGCGGTTGGTGTGTACGACCTGTGCTATCTCGGCTTGCCGCCATTGATCGTTGCCCTTGACTCCAAGCTGGGCTTGCTGACTCACCCACTACGTGCCGCGACGGGTCGTAGCCTCGAATGCGAATATCGCGAAGTCACCGCAGACCTAATCGAGGTTCGCCAGCGCCTCTCCGCCAGCTGAGCCCCTTCAGCGGACTAGCTAGCGGACGAGTAGCGGGAGCACCTCGGCAGCCGCATCGTCGCCGTAGGACTCGGCGAGCCGCTCGGCGAAGTCGTGCGGCTTGACCTGGTACTCCTGAGTGCCGACCGTCTCGAGCACCAGGGTGGCTAGCAGGCTGCCGACCTGGGCCGAGCGCTCCCAGGACAGTCCCCAGGTACGTCCGGCCAGGAAGCCGGCGCGGAAGCCGTCACCGACGCCGGTCGGATCGAGGATGGCGCGTTCCTTGGCCACCGGGACGTGCACCCGCTCGACGTCGCGGCCGACGATCTCGACGCCACGCTTGCCCTGGGTGGTCACCCGGACCGCCACCTGCGCGTGCACGTCGGCCTCGGTCAGGCCGGCCTTGGACTCCAGCAGGTTCTTCTCGTACTCGTTGGTGAATAGCAGTTCAGCACCCTCGATCAGCGAGTGCAGGTCATCACCGGACATCCGCGCGATCTGCTGGGACGGGTCGGCGGCGAACCGGTAGCCGCGCTCGCGGGCCTCCTCCGAGTGCCGCACCATCGCCGCCGGGTCATCGGCGCTGATCACGACCAGTTCGGCGCCGGTCCGCTCGACCGCCGGCTTGAGCTCGATATTGCGTGCCTCGCTCATCGCCCCGGCATAGAAGGAGGCAATCTGGCACATCTCCTCATCGGTGGTGCAGACGAACCGCGCGGTGTGATGCTCCTCCGAGACGTGCACCGACCCGCAGTCCACGCCATGGCGCTCCAGCCAGGACCGGTAGTCGGCGAAGTCCTGGCCAACTGCTCCGACCAGCACCGGGCTCTCGCCGAGCTGACCCATCCCGAAGGCGATGTTGGCGGCCACGCCACCGCGCCGCACCACCAGGTCGTCCACCAGGAAGCTCAGTGACACCTGGTGCAGCTGATCGGCAAGCAGTTGCTCGGAGAACCGACCCGGAAAGTGCATCAAGTGGTCGGTAGCGATGGAACCGGCAAGCAATACGGGCATGATCGGGTTACCTGAACCTCAGTAGTTGGCGGATGGAAGTAGCCGTCAGGACGCGGACAGACAAGCGGGCGTCAACGGCCCTGCCAGATCTCGGCAGCACTGTTGACGCCCTGGACGGTCAGTCGACCGCCGTCAGCCGCAGAAGGAGTTACCGCAGGCGCAACCGCCGCCGGCGTTCGGGTTGTCGATCTCGAAGCCCTGCTTCTCGATGGTGTCGGTGTAGCTGATCGTCGCGCCGGCCAGCAGCGGGACGCTGGTCCGGTCAACCACCAGCGGGACGGTGCCCTCGGCGCCGACCAGCGGCTGGTCGATGGCGACGTCGCCGTCCAGGCTGCGCTCGTCGAAGAAAAGCTGGTACTGCATGCCGGCACAGCCACCAGGCTGGACGGCGACGCGCAGGCGCAGGTCGGTGCGGCCCTCGGCGTCGAGCAACTCGCGGACCTTCAAGGCCGCCGAGTCGCTGAGCACGACCGGCGTCACTGCGGTGTCTTGCGTGGTGATCGAAACCTCGGTGGCAGTCATTGCATCCCCAAACGTGTGCACGCGAGCCGTGTCGCACGGTGCGAGTAGTTGCGGTCTTCGTTGGCTGCAACCGGTGTGTACCGGTCACTATTCCTATCCTACGACGTCCCAGCCTACGGACTCATCCTAGGACGCGAAACCCGCCAAACCGATCGCGAAGCTGGCAGTTGCGATGCCGCACCTAGCAGCCCGCTCGCCTCTGCCGGTCCGGGTAGGCCGGGTCGATTAGCTGTCGCGCGATTCGGGGTCGGCCGGCCGGTCCTTCGGCCTCGACTCACTGGCATCCCGATCGTTGGCATCCCGATCATTGGCATCCCGATCATTGGCTTCTCGGTCATTGGCTTCTCGGTCATTGGCGTCCCGTCGACCGGAATTCCACAGCGAGGTGGCGTCCTCGTCCCGCTCGACGGTGGGCAGCTGCTCGGTCGGCTGTACCTGGCCGCGGGTCGGCAATTGCTGGGTCTGGTTGGCCTCGGCGGCCCGCTCGGGGTAGGGCTGATGCCCGGCTGCGCCGTACTGGTCACGCTCCACGGTTTCCTGCCGGCGGGACACCGGCTCGGCATAGCCGCTCGGCTCGCCCTGCAGCCGGCGCCGGCTGTCCTCCAGCTCGTTGTCGCGAAAGCCCGGCTCGGCGTCGTCGAGCGCGCGGCGGCGCACCCGGGATCGCCAGATCAGGCCGTCCAGCGAGAACGGATCAGCACCGCCGATCAGGAACACCGACAGCGCCGCGGCGACCGCGAAGTCCACCGAGGTGAACCAGCCGCTGGACCCGGTGTACTGCTTGATGCCGCCCCAGTCGATGCTCAGCGCGATCATGACGGTGAGCACCATGCCGCCCAGCGCGGCGATCCGGGTGAGCAGGCCGACCAGCAGGCCCAGCCCGATCGCGATCTCGGCGAAGGCGGTGATGTGGCCGAACAGCGACGGGTGGTCGGCCAGCGGGCCCAGCGCGCCGCCGATCGGGGTGCCGTGCTTGACCGCGTCCACCGATGCCTTGAGCCCGCTGACGGAGTTCGGGTCGAAGAACCCCGGGTAGCTCAGCTTGGCGTAGCCGGCAAACATGAACAGCGCGGCCAGGAACAGCCGCATCGGCAACACCGGCCAGCCATTGGCCCGTCGTGGCGGCACCACAACTGCCCCGCCGCTCGGATATTCGGTCCCGCTCATCGTCGGTGTCCTCTCATCGGGTGATCGTCCTCGCGCCAGCCGACCGCCGGCCCCTGCAGCCCCGTCCGGCGCCGGGAACAGGCAGACTGTTAGCTGTGACCGGTGTCGATGTTTCGAAGGACGTCTCTAAGGATGCATACGCCGCACCCGACTCGGGCGGTTCAACACGCGCCCTGATGCTGCTGGGTCGGGGCAGCGACCCGGACTCCGAAGCAGGCGTGGACTGCCCGGGCGAGCTGCCGGCAGCGTCAGACCCTGGCCTGGTGGCACGCGCCCAAGCGGCCAAGGCTTCGCTCGGCGACCGGGTTTTCGTGCTCGGCCACCACTACCAGCGCGATGAGGTCATCCAGTTCGCCGATGTGACCGGCGACTCGTTCAAGTTGGCCCGTGAGGCGGCAGCCCGACCGGCGGCCGACTACATCGTGTTCTGCGGCGTCCACTTCATGGCCGAGTCGGCCGACATCCTGACCGCTGACAGCCAGCGGGTAGTGCTGCCCGACCTGGCCGCCGGTTGCTCGATGGCCGATATGGCTGCCGAGCTGCAGGTGCTGGACTGCTGGGACACCCTGGTCGCGGCCGGGGTCGCCGAGCACACCGTCCCGGTGACCTACATGAACTCCTCGGCCGCGATCAAGGGCTTCACCGGCGAGCACGGCGGCCTGGTGTGCACCTCGTCCAATGCCGAGCGGGCACTGCGCTGGGCCTTCGAGCAGTCGGAGCCAGGCCCGGTCAACCCGGCCAGCAAGGTGCTGTTCCTGCCCGATCAGCACCTGGGCCGCAACACCGCCGTCCGGCAACTCGGGCTCAGCCTGGACGATTGCGTGGTCTACA
The DNA here is from genome assembly GCA_039922115.1 of Jatrophihabitantaceae bacterium. Taxonomy (GTDB): domain Bacteria; phylum Actinomycetota; class Actinomycetes; order Mycobacteriales; family Jatrophihabitantaceae; genus Jatrophihabitans_A. Next base: position 5,659 of record JBDSAN010000582.1, on the reverse strand, counting down.
ACCCGCTGCTGCCCGATGGCGGCCTGACCGCCGACCAGCTGCGGCAGGCCCGAATGATCCTGTGGCGCGGCCACTGCTCCGTGCACGGCCGGTTCACCCCGGCCCAGGTCAGTGCGATCCGTGACCGGGTGCCTGGAGTGCGGGTGATCGTGCATCCGGAATGCACTTACGAGGTGGTCAGCGCCGCAGATCTGGTCGGTTCGACCGAGTACATCATCGCCACCCTCGAGGCAGCCCCGGCCGGCAGCGCGTGGGCGATCGGCACCGAGCTGAACCTGGTGAAGCGGCTGGCCGCCAGCCGACCGGACCTGCAGATCAGCTTCCTGGAATCGACCATCTGCTACTGCGCCACCATGAACCGGATCGACCTGCCACACCTGGTGCACTCGCTGGAATCGCTGGCCCGTGGCGAGGTCATCAACCAGATCACCGTCGAGCCGGCGGTCGCCGCGCATGCCCGCACCGCGCTGGAGCGGATGCTCGCGCTGCCCGGCTGAAACCCCGCCTGACCGATGTCCGCTCACTGACCAGAAAGCAGCCACGTGACCATGTTCCGACGCAAGCCGTCCACCGATCAGGCAGCCGCGACCGAGGCCGAGCAGGTCGACGTGCAGCCGGGTACCACCGGAAACGCGCCGAAGGGACGACCCACCCCGAAGCGGCGGACCAACTCGACGCCGCCACCACCGGCGCCCAAGACCCGCAAGGAGGCGATCGCCTGGCAGAAGCAGCACGCCGCCAAGGCCAAGGTCGCCGGGCAGAAGAAGCTCTCGCCGGCTGAGTACAAGGAAGCGCTCAAGGCCGGTGACCCGCGAGTGCTGCCGCGCCGCGACCAGGGCCCGGTTCGCCAGTTGGCCCGGGATTACGTCGACTCGCGGCGGATGGCCTCGAACTACCTGCTGTTGCTGTTTCCGTTGATGTTTGCTGGCTATCTGCTGCCGATCCTGCAGATCCTGACGCTGGTGCTGTTCGGCCTGCTGATCCTGGAATGGATGTACACCGGCACCAAGATCCGCAAGCTGGCCAACGAACGCGGCTTGAGCACCCGCGAGTCGGCGGTCTCGCTCGGCTTCTACACCGGCAGCCGCGCCTACTTCCCCCGGCGGACCCGGCGGCCGCAGCCACGGGTGCAGCTCGGCGACCAGATCTAGCCGCCCACTCCCCCAGGTTCGCGACGCTGGCCGGTCAGCGCGCGTTGAGCAGGTACAGCAGGGCGGTCACGGTGTTGGCGTCGATGATGTCGCCCTTGTCGATGAGCGCAAGCGCCTCGTCCAGCGCGATCCAGGCGATCCGATCGGATTCGAAGCCGTGTTCGGGCGGCCCGATGTAGGTCGCCGAATCCAGCTGGAAGATGTGGTGCCGGGTCGTCATCAGGCCCGGACTCGGATCGATGCGTACCAGCGGGCGTAGCGGGCTGTCGGGACGCCAGCCGGTCTCTTCCTCGAACTCCCGAGCGGCGGCGGCGACCGGCTCCTCGCCGGCATCGATCGCGCCGCCCGGCACCTCCCAGCCCCAGGCGTCGGTGATGAAGCGGTGCCGCCACATCAGCAGGACCCGGCCGGAGCTGACCAGGGCCGCGTAGGCGCCGTCCGAGCAGCGCACCAGCCGGTGGTCCAGGTGACGGCCGTCCGGCAGCACCACATCGGCCATCCGCAACTGCAGCCAGTCGTCCTGGTAGAGGTTGCGTTCGGACTCGACACTCCAGCGCATGATGCCTCGCCAACTGTGGGGGTTCTGGCTTGCCTGCCCTAGCGATTGCCCGCTATCGACTGGCCGCTCCGGTCGCGCTGCCGGCCGGGCGCAGCAGCACCTTGCCGATGGCGGTACGTGATTCCAGTGCCTGATGGGCCAGCGCGGCATCGGCCAGCAGGTAACTGCCATGGATCCGCAGCCGTAGCCGGCCGGCCAGCACATCGGCGAACACCGCGCCGGCCCGGGCCAGCATCGCGGCCCGGTCGGTGTCGTAGTGGCTCAGCGAGGCCTTGGTGAGAAACAGCGAGCCCTTGGCGCTCAGCAGTTGCGGGTCGATCGGTTCCACCGCGCCGCTGGTCTGGCCGAACAGCACCAGCATGCCGCGCGGGCGCAGGCAATCCAGCCCTTCCAGGGCGGTGTCGAGCCCGACCCCGTCGAAGACCACATCGACGCCGCGGCCACCGGTGAGCTCGCGGACCTGCTCGCGAAAGCCGGACCGGCTGTAGTCGAGCACCACGTGCTCGGCGCCGGCCGCGTGCGCGGCGGCTGCCTTGACCGCACCGGAGGCGGTGCCGATCACCCGAGCGCCGCGCCGCACCGCGTACTGGCATAGCAGCGCACCGACGCCGCCGGCGGCCGCGTGCACCAGCACGGTGCTACCCGGACCGAACTCGGTGACGTCATGGGCCAGAAAGTGCGCGGTCATGCCCTGGATCAGCGCGGCCGCCGCCGACTCCAGGTCCAGCCCGTCCGGAACCGGCAGCAGTCGCTGGGCCGGCACCAAGCAGTACTCCGCGTAGCCACCCGGGCTGCCGAACCAGGCGACCCGGTCACCGACCGCCACCTCGGTGACCGACTCGCCGACCTGCTCGACGACCCCACTTGCCTCAAATCCCGGGGTGAACGGCAACTGCACGGTGTAGGCACCCGAGCGCTGGTACAGGTCGACGAAGTTGACGCCGGCCGCGGCGACCCGCACCAGAACCTGATCCGGTGCCGGCGTCGGGACCGGGCAGTCAACCAGCGCCAGTACCTCGGGCGCGCCCTGCTCCTGAAAGGTGATGCGTGCCGCCATCAGCCACCGGCCATTGGAGCGATGACGGTGATGGTGTTATCAGGTTGCACGACGGTGCTGTCGCGCAGGTAGCGCGGAATCAGCTCGTCGTTCACGCAGATGTTGACATAGGTCAGTGGCTGGTCGTTCGGTCCGAGCAGCCGGTGCCGGTAGGCCGGGTTGTCAGCAGCGAACTGCCTGATCACGTCAGGCAAAAGCCCTTCGGTTCCATCGAATTCGGCACGCCGGCCTTCGGTCCAGCCAGCCGGCAGGATGATCTTTACCATGATGACTCCTGAGTCGTTTATCCGTCGTCGGCACAGCGAAAGCCGTGCGCGAAGCTTGACCATCCGGTTGGATCGCCGTGCATCCGCTCGCTGCAGCGGATCTGGTACCGGAAGTTCATCCACGACCCGCCGCGGATGACCCGGTAGCGGCCGACCGCGGTGCGCACGGTCGGGTCGCATACAGCGTCCTCGGCATACAGCGCTGACAGCGTGCTGGTCCACTCATAGACGTTGCCGCCCATGTCCGCGCAGCCGAATGCACTGTCGCCATGGGCCGAAAACGCACCGACCGGGCTGGTGCGCGGCATCGGCCCGTCCTGCCTGCAGGTCTCAGACCACCACTGCTTCCAACCCTGCAGGCTGCTCAGCGAGCCGGCGTGGTACTCGGCGGTGTTGGCGTTGTCGGTATGCCAGCTGTCGCCCCACGGCCAGATCCGGAACTGCGGTCCACGAGCGGCGAATTCCCACTCGGACTCGGTGGGCAGCCGCTTGCCCGCCCATTCGGCGTAGGCGCTGGCGTCCCGGTAGGACACGTGAACTACTGGGTGATCGTGGTAGCCCGAGGTGTCGGTGCCGGCGCCCCCGGGTGCCTGCCAGCAGGCACCGGTGCGTTCCTCCCAGCCGTCCTCGCCGTAGACCATGCCGAAGCCGGCCTCCTCGGCGTCGGTGCGGTGGCCGGTTTTCCTTACGAAATCGCCGAATTCCTCGACCGTGACCAGGTAACGACCGATCCGGTAGGGAGCTAGCGTCCGGCTGACCGGCGGGGTCTCGTCACCGAACCACTGCCTTGGTAGGGGCTGGTCCTGCTCGTCGAGCCAGTCGAGCAGCCAGGACGGCGAACCCTGCAAGAAGGTTCCGCCTGGGACCGCAAGCATCTCACCCATCCATCCACCCTCACCGTTACCCATCAGCTCGATGAATCGAGGCTAGGCGGGCGCGGCGACTGCCGTCCTTTCCCCGCGTGCTCTGTCTCGCCGTTGCCGGTAGCACCGACGGCATCGATCGATTCTGCTGCCGGTGCTGGTTCTGCTGCTGGTGCTGGGCTGCTGGTGCCGTGCGCCGGTACTCGCCGGAGCAACGTCACGGTGAGCACCGCGACGCAGCTGAGAATGCCGGCGCTGACTGCCGCCACCACGTTCATCCCGCTGGTATAAGCGGCTCGCGCCGGGGCCAGCAGTTGCGGGCCGAGCTGACCGGGCAGCTTGTCGGCCGCCAGGCTGGCGCTGGCCAGGGTGTCCCGGGCGGCTCGGACCGCCGCCGCCGGCATCCCCTGGGGTAGCTGGGCGGGCACCTGCCGGCGATACACAGCGGTGCCGACGCTGCCCATCACCGCGATCCCCAAGGCGAAACCGAACTCGCCGCTGGTCTCGTTCATGGCAGCCGCCGCGCCGGCCTTGGCCGGTGCCACCGAGCCGACGATCAGGTCGGTGCCGAGGGTCAGCAGCGGGCCGGAGCCGAGGTTGATGCACACGAAGCCGAAACCCAGCTCGGTGAGCCCGGAGCCGGCATCGACCTGGGTGAGCAGCAGCAGGCCGAACACCGCGGCGGCCAGGCCGGCACCGATCAGGTAGGCCGGACGTACCCAGCGCACCAGCACGGTGGCGAGCATGAAGCTGCTGGCCGAGGCGCCGGCGGCCGGCAGCATCCAGAGCCCGGCCCGCAGCGGCGACAAGCCAGCCACCAGCTGCAGATACTGCGTGACATACAGCATGATCGCGCCCATCAGCATGGTGCCGAACAGCATGCTGACCAGCGCGGTGCTGAACGAGCGGTCGGTGAACAGCCGCAGGTCGAGCAGCGGATCGGCCAGCCGGCGCTGGCGGCCCACGAATACCAGTCCGATGACCAGGCCTACCGCCAATGCCAGCACCGGCAGCAATTGCCAGCCACCACGGGCCAGTTCCTTGATGCCGTAGATGATCGGCAGCACCGCGCCAAGGGATTGCGCGACGCTGATCAGGTCCAGCTTTCGTCCGGTGGTATCGCGGTATTCCGGCAACAGGAACGGTCCCAGCACCAGCAGCAGGACCATCGTCGGCACCCCGAGCAGGAACACCGATCCCCACCAGAAGTTCTCCAGCATCAGCCCGCCGACGATCGGCCCGGCAGCCGCACCACCCATGAAGGCCATCAACCAGACCGTGATGGCCAGCCCGCGCTGGCCTGGATCGGCAAACATGTTGCTGATCAAGGCCAACGTCGATGGTGCCAGCGTCGCCCCGGCGATACCGAGCAACGCACGAGCCACGATCAGCTGTTCTGGATTCGTGGAATAGGCACACAGCACCGAGGCGATGCCGAAGCCGGCACCGCCGATCAGCAGCAGCTTGCGCCGTCCGATCAGGTCACCGACCGTGCCCATCGTGATCAGGAACCCGGACAGCATGAAGGCATACATGTCCAGGATCCACAGCTGCTCGGTGCTGCCGGCCCCGATGTTGGCCGACAGCGTGGGCAGCGCCAAGGTCATTACGAACACGTCGACCGAGACCAGCAAGGTGGGTAGCGTGAGCACTGCCAGCCCGATCCATTCACGCCGGCCGGCCCGGGCAGCCATCGCAGGATCCTCCTCGGCAGCCGGGATCGCGGTTGGTCCCCCAGCCCGGTCCAGCGCGACGATATCGGC
>JBDSAN010000581.1:0-9797 GCA_039922115.1 Jatrophihabitantaceae bacterium | reverse complement strand
GGCCGTCCCGGCTAGGTGTACTGACCATCGACGTTGGTACGGCAAAATCGTGGCCATGAGCGACATGCTGGATTGCGGCAACCCGGATGCGCGCGCGATGGCGATCGCCACCGCGGCCCGAGCGGTGGCGGCTGGTTCGGTGGTGGTGCTGCCGACCGACACGCTGTACGGGATCGGCGCGGACGCCTTCAACCCCAGCGCGGTCACCAGCGTGCTCGCCGCGAAAGGGCGCGGGCGGGACCTGCCGGTCCCGGTGCTGGTGGGGTCCTGGGCCACCATCGACGGCCTGGTCAGCTGGGTGCCCGGGCCGATGCGGGACCTGATCGAGGCGTTCTGGCCGGGCGGGCTGACCCTGGTGGTGGAACACGCGCCATCGCTGGCCTGGGACCTGGGCGATGCGCGGGGCACCGTGGCGGTCCGGATGCCGTTGCATCCGGTCGCGCTGGACCTGCTGGCGGTGACCGGTCCGATGGCCGTGTCCAGCGCTAACGTGACGTCCCAGCCGCCGGCCGTGACCGCGCAACAGGCCTATGAGCAGCTAGGCGAGTCGGTGTCGGTCTACCTGGACGGGGGAGAGGTGCCACTCGGCCAGCCGTCCACCATCGTCGATCTGACCGGCGAGCTGCCGGTGGTGCTGCGCGAGGGCGCGGTGAGCCTGTCGGCGTTGCGAGAGGTGGTCGCGACCATCCAACCTCGCCCGGTCGGCTAACCTGAGCCAATCGACCAAGCGTGGTGTCCGGCGAGGGGTGTGCAGTCCATGTCCGATCAGTTCTGGGGTCCTGACTTCGCCGCTTTGGAGAAGGTCGATCCGGAAATCGCGAGCGTGGTGCTGGACGAACTGGATCGGCTGCGCGGCGGCCTGCAGTTGATCGCCAGCGAGAACTTCACCTCGCCGGCGGTGCTGGCCGCGCTCGGCAGCACGCTCAGCAACAAGTACGCCGAGGGCTACCCGGGACGGCGCTACTACGGCGGCTGTGAGGTCGTCGACCGAGCCGAGCAAATCGGCATCGACCGGGCCAAGGCGCTGTTCGAGGCCGACCACGCCAACCTGCAACCGCACTCCGGGGCCAATGCGAACCTCGCGGTCTACGGCGCCTTTCTGCAGCCGGGTGACACGGTGCTGGCGATGTCGCTGCCACACGGCGGCCACCTGACCCACGGCACCAAGGTGAGCTTCTCCGGCAAGTGGTTCAACGCCGTCCACTACGGGGTGCACCCCGAGACCGAGAACATCGACTACGACCAGATGCGCTCGCTGGCCCGCGAGCACCGTCCGAAGATGATCATCTGTGGTGGCTCGGCGATCCCGCGCTTGATCGACTTCGCCGCCTTCCGCGAGATCGCCGACGAGGTCGGCGCGATCCTGATGGTGGACGCGGCGCACTTCATCGGCCTGGTCGCTGGCAAGGCGATCCCGTCCCCGGTGCCCTACGCCGACGTGGTCACCTTCACCACCCACAAGGTGTTGCGCGGCCCGCGCGGTGGCGCGCTGGTGTGCAAGGCCGAGCACGCCGCCAAGCTCGACAAGGCGGTGTTCCCGATGATGCAGGGCGGCCCGCTGATGCACGCGATCGCTGCCAAGGCGGTCAACCTCGCTGAGTGCGCGACACCGGAATACCAGGCTTACGCCAAGCAGGTAATCGCCAACGCGCAGGCGCTCACCGCCGGGCTGGCCGAGGCCGGCATGCGGCCGGTCACCGGCGGCACCGACACCCACCTGGCACTGCTGGACCTCACACGCATCGGCGTTACCGGCAAGGACGCCGAAGCCCGCTGTGATGCCGCGGGCATCGTGCTCAACAAGAACGCCATCCCGAACGACCCGGCCCCGCCGTCGGTGGCCTCCGGCGTCCGGGTCGGCTCGCCGTCGGTGACCACCCAGGGTATGGCCGAGCCGCAGATGGGCCAGATCGCCGCACTCATCGCCCGGGCGGTGAGCACCGACGACGCCGAGGTGCACCGCGCGGTCCGAGCCGAGGTCGGCGAGCTGGTCGCCGCCCATCCGGCCTACCCGCACAGCTGAGCAGGCAGGCGAGCCGAGAGCCGTAATTCGTGCATCCATCTCTCGAATACGCGCTGGTCGGGCTGGTAGCAGCCCTCGGCAGCTACCTGTGCACCCCGCTGGCCCGGCTGGTGGCCACCCGGTGGGGTGCGGTGGCCAAGCCTCGCGATCGGGACGTGCACGCGGTGGACACCCCGCGGCTGGGCGGGGTCGCGCTGTTCGCGGGGCTCTGCCTGGCGATGCTGATCGCGCACGCGCTGCCCACCCTGCACACCACCTTCGCCAACGGCAACGAGATCAGCGGCGTGCTCTGGGGCGGGCTGATCATCTGCGCGCTCGGCGTGCTCGATGACCGCTACGAGCTGGACTCGCTGACCAAGTTCGCCGGCCAGGTGACCGCCGCGGCAGTGATGTCGATCGTCGGCGGCATCCAGTTGCTCTACATCTACGTGCCCTGGGGCAACCTGGGCACCATCCCGCTGGACCGGGACGCCAGCGTCGAGCTCACCATCCTGCTGACCGTCCTGACCATCAATGCGATCAACTTCATCGACGGCCTGGACGGCCTGGCCGCCGGCGTGACCGCGATCCAGGGGCTGGCCTTCTTCGGCTACAGCTATCACCTCGCGGTGGTCGGCAACACCGACATCGCGCTGGCCCCGACCCTGATCTGCGCCGGCCTGGTCGGCAGCTGCGTCGGCTTCCTGCCGCACAATTTCGCCAATGCCCGGATCTTCATGGGCGATTCCGGCTCGATGCTGGTCGGCCTGGTGCTGTCGGCGGCAGCCACCACGGCGTCATCGCAGGCCGATCCGCAGTCGTTGGGCCTGAAGGGCGCGCTGCCGCTCTACCTGCCGCTGATCCTGCCGCTGGCGGTGCTGGCGCTGCCGCTGTTCGACCTGGTGCTGGCTGTGCTCCGGCGGCTGCACCGGCGACAGTCGCCGTTCGCGCCGGACAAGGAGCACCTGCACCACCGGTTGATGGACCTCGGGCACAGCCACCGGCGCGCGGTGCTGCTGCTGTATTTCTGGTCGGCAGTGCTGGCCTTCGGCGCCACCGCGATGGCGATCAGCAAGGGCCCGTGGTTGGTGCTCGCGGTGGTGGCCGCGCTCTTCGCGGCGGGCGTGCTGGTGACCGCTGTGCCCCGGCTACGCACGGCGGTCAATGCCCGCAACGCGTCCTGACTCGGCCTAAATCACACGCCGGGGTCGGCGTCAAGACCGACCTTTGCGCTGTGATAGGTTCGCCGCATTGCTAGGACGGCCTCGGCGCCTTCGAAAAGTCGCATGGCGCGGTTGCCGAGGTGGTCGCAAAACCTGACGAGCTGATGGCAGCGGTGTTGCCCTCGACCCCAAGGAGTTGCCTGTGAGTGAACTCGGCATAAGCACACCCGAGGCCTGCTAACGGCGGGTGGCCGACGACTCGCAAGGCCTCACCTGGTCGAGCCTGCTCAGCATCGGTACCGTATCCGCGGCGCTGGTGGTCGCAGGATTCGGCCTCGGCTGGTGGGCCGATGGGCTACTCAACACATACCCGATAATGATTCTGGTGGGCATAGGCCTCGGCATCGCCGGGGCCGTCTGCTTCACCTTCGTCCGGATCCGCAGCTTCCTGAAAGAATGAGATGGCAACTGTGCAGCCTGCAATGACCTCGCCGGTCGACGCGGTGGCGAACCTTCGCCGGTCAGTGATCGTGGCGTCCGTGCTCGGCGTGCTGAGCATCATCGTGCTGGGCCTCAATGGCCATCCGCTGATGGGCATGTTCGGTTGTGTGGGCTTGGGCCTGGGCGCGCTGAACAACCGGATGCTCCAGCTTTCAGTGCTGCGCTATGCCGAGAGCGAGACGATCAGCAAGGGCCCGTTCACCCGCAAGGTGTTCGCCCGGCTATCGCTGATCACCATCATCGCCTTCGGTTGCGCACTGTTTATCCGACCCGATGGTCTGGGCGTGTTCGTGGGCCTGGCAGTGTTCCAAGTGCTGATGCTGGTCGGTGCTGCGGTACCGGTCTTCCGCAGCCTCCGACACCCCTGACGAGATAGGGCGAAACCACAGCTATGACTGCGCAACCTGTCGCACTCGACATCGAGGTCGGCGGCCACATCGAATGGAATGTCTTCGGGCTGACCTGGAACGTCGACACCATCCTGGGCACGCTGATCGCCGGCGCGATCATCATCGGCCTCGGCCTCTACCTGCGCGCCAACCTCAGCACCACCAAGCCGACCGGCGTGCAGCTGTTCTTCGAGACCGTCACCGGCCAGGTCGAGGAGCAGGTCGAGTCGACCATGGGGGTCCGTACCGCGCCGTTCGTGGTGCCGCTGGCCACCGCGCTGTTCCTGTTCATCCTGATTGCCAACTGGATCGCGATCGTGCCGACCGGCCACCACCCGGAGTACGCGCCGCCACCGGCTTCGGATGCCAACCTGGCCTACGCGCTCGCATTGCTGGTGATCGTCGCGATGCACGTGACAGGCATCCGCAAGAAGGGCTTCCGGGGCTACTACCACCACCTGTTCACGCCGCACTGGGTGATGTTCCCGATCAACCTGATCGAGGAGCTTGTGCGTCCGGTCACGCTGGCGTTGCGGTTGTTCGGCAACATCTTCTCGGGCGTCATCATGGTGTCGCTGATCGCGCTGTTCCCCGCCTACATTCTCTGGGCGCCCGATGTCATCTGGAAACTGTTCGACATGTTCATCGGGCTGATCCAGGCCTTCATCTTCGCGCTGCTGACCATCCTGTACTTCAGTTCGGTCAGGCCCGCGGAGGAGGGGGCGGAGGCCGCGCACTGAGGCTCGCTCGCAATCGCTTAACCTGACGGCAATCCGTCGCAACATGCGCTCATCGAATTGAGGAGAGAAATGGCAGTCGATGTAACGACCAAGTCAATTGAGCTGGCCGGCGCCTTCATCGGCGGCGGGCTGGCGCTCGGCGGCGGTGCCGTCGGCGCCGCGATCGGTGATGGTCTGGCCGGTAGCTCGCTGATCTCGGGCGTAGCCCGCCAGCCAGAGGCCCAGAGCCGTCTGCAGACGCTGTTCTTCCTGACGGTCGGCCTGGTCGAGGCGATGTACTTCATCAACCTCGCCTTCGCGGTGCTGTTCGTCTTCGTCCTCGCGAAGTAGAGGAGTCACCCCTCATGGCACAGCCGCAAACCGTGCTGGCGAGCAGTAACTTCCTGGTACCGAACGCAACGTTCATCGCCGAGCTGGTCGCCTTCCTGATCATCCTCGGGGTACTGGGCAAGTACATCCTGCCGCCGGTGCAGAAGGCGATGCGCGACCGGCAGGCCATGATCGCCCAGCAGGTTGAGGACGCGACCGAGGCCAAGAGCAAGCTGGCCGAGGCCGAGGCTGAATACCAGCGGGCGCTGATCGAGGCACGTACTGAGGCTGCGCAGATCCGGGAGCGGGCCCGTGCCGAGGCACAGCATGCGGTAGAGGACCTTCGCACGCAGGCTCAAGAGGAATCAGCGCGGATCGTGGCCCGCGGCGAGGAGCAGCTTGCTCGCCAGCGCGGTGCGATCGTGCGTGAACTGCGGGCCGAGATCGGCACGCTCGCGATCGAGCTGTCGGAGAAGATCGTCGACCAGCGGCTGTCTGATGATGCGCAGGTTTCGGCCACCGTGGATGCCTTCTTGGCCGGCTTGGAAGCCTCCGACGATGCCCAGGCGGGTAGCCAGTCGTGATCCATTCAGCTAGCCGCGAGGCGCTCACCGAACTGCGTGGGCGGCTCACCGCGGCCACCGCGCGGTTCAGCACGACAGAGGGCCTGGCCGGCTTGTCGGACGAGCTCTATGGCGTTTCGAGGGTGCTGTTCGGCGAGCCCCGGCTGCGTCGGGCACTGGCCGATCCGTCCACCGAAGCGGCGCGCCGGGCTGAGCTGGCCGGCCGGCTGCTGGACGGCAAGATCAGCGCCAGCGCCATGCAGATCGTGCGCGATGCGGTCTCGATGCGCTGGTCGGCGCCGTGGGATCTGGTCGACTCGCTGGAGTTGTTGGCCGACGAGGTGCTCTTCGCGGCCGCTGACGATGCCGGTTGCATCGATCAGGTCGAGGACGAGCTGTTCCGGTTCGAACGGATCGTGGCCGACCAGCCGCAGCTGATGGTGCTGCTGGACGAGCCGCTGACCACCACCGAGCGCAAGGTCCAGTTGCTGGACTCGGTGGTCGCGGCCAAGGTGCACCCGATCAGTCGCGAGCTGCTCAAGCACGCCGTCTCCAGCCACCGCAAGCACTCGGTAACCCTGGCCATCGATGACCTGCTGCAGGCAGCGGCTCAGCGACGGGACCGCTCGGTGGCGAAGGTGGTGTCAGCGGTCGAACTCACCGCTGGCCAGCAGGATCGGCTGATCGCGGCGCTGAGCGAGCTGTACGGCCGTCCGATCAGCGTGCGCACGTCTATCGAACCGTCGGTGCGTGACGGGCTGGTCGTCCGGATCGGTGACGAGGTCATCGACGGCAGCGTGGCGGCCCGGCTGACCCAGGCACGTAACGCGATGGTGGGCTGAGCGCGTCCACCAGCTCCAAACCGGTCGAGACGGACCGGCCAGCAGTACCGAGACTGAGCAAGCAGTACCGAGACTGAGTTAGACCGAGACTGAGTTAGACCGAGACAAAGGACCAACGTTGATGGCAGAGCTGACGATCTCCGCAGATGAGATCCGGAGCGCGATCGAGAGCTACGTTTCGTCGTACACGCCCGAAGCCACCCGCGAAGAGGTCGGTGTGGTCTCTGAGACCGGCGACGGCATCGCCCGCGTCGAGGGACTGCCGGGTGCGATGGCCAACGAGCTGATCGAGTTCCAGGGCGGCACGCTGGGAATCGCGCTCGACCTGGACGTGCGCGACATCGGCGTGGTCATCCTGGGCGACGCCTCCGGCATTGAAGAAGGTCAGGAAGCGCGCCGAACCGGCGACATCCTGTCGGTGCCGGTGGGTGACAACTACCTCGGTCGGGTAGTCAACCCGCTAGGCGAGCCGATCGACGGCCAGGGCGAGATCGAATCGTCCGAGCGTCGCGCGCTGGAACTGCAGGCGCCCTCGGTGGTACAGCGCAAGGAGGTCCGCGAGCCGCTGCTGACCGGCATCAAGGCCATCGACGCGATGACCGCGATTGGCCGTGGTCAGCGTCAGCTGATCATCGGCGACCGCCAGACCGGCAAGACCACGGTCTGCCTGGACGCGATCATCAACCAGCGCGACAACTGGAAGACCGGCGACCCGAGCAAGCAGGTGCGCTGCATCTTCGTCGCGATCGGTCAGAAGGGCTCCACCATCGCCGCCTCCCGGGACACCCTGGAAGCCGCTGGCGCGATGGAGTACACCACGATCGTTGCCGCGCCGGCTTCGGACTCGGCCGGCTTCAAATACCTGGCGCCCTACACCGGCTCGGCCATCGGCCAGCACTGGATGTATGACGGCAAGCACGTCCTGATCGTGTTCGACGACCTGTCCAAGCAGGCCGAGGCCTACCGCACGGTGTCGCTGCTGCTGCGCCGCCCGCCGGGCCGCGAGGCTTACCCCGGCGACGTGTTCTACCTACACTCGCGGCTGCTCGAGCGTTGCGCCAAGCTGTCCGACGAGCTGGGCGGTGGCTCGATGACCGGCCTGCCGGTGATCGAGACCAAGGGCAACGACGTCTCGGCCTACATCCCCACCAACGTCATCTCGATCACCGACGGCCAGTGCTTCCTGGAGACCGACCTGTTCAACGCAGGCGTCCGGCCGGCCATCAACGTCGGTATCTCGGTGTCGCGGGTCGGTGGCGCGGCGCAGCCGAAGGCGATGCGTGCGGTGTCCGGCCGGCTGCGGGTGGACCTTGCCCAGTACCGCGAGCTGGAGGCGTTCGCTGCCTTCGGTTCGGACCTGGACCGGGCCAGCCAGCAGCAGCTGGCCCGTGGCGCGCGGATGGTCGAGTTGCTCAAGCAGCCGGCGTCCTCACCCTTCCCGGTCGGTCGCGAGATCGTGTCGATCTGGGCCGGCACCACCGGCAAGATGGATGATGTCGCGGTCGAGGACATCCGCCGCTTCGAGGCCGAACTGCTCACCTACGTCGAGGTGAACTCGCCGGAGCTGTTCGAGTCGCTGGCCACTGCCAGCAAGCTCGAGGACGACTCGGTCAGCAAGCTCGAGCAGCTGGTCACCGACTTCAAGCGTGGCTTCACCTCGACCGCGGAATCCAGCGGCGCGGCCGCCACCAGCGACGCGGCCAAGTAGCCGATGGGAGCCCAGCTTCGCGTCTACCGGCGCCGGATACGTACGGTCCAGTCGACCAAGAAGATCACCAAGGCGATGGAGCTCATCGCCGCGTCCCGGATCGCCAAGGCCCGGGCTCGGATGGATGCGGCCAAGCCGTACGCCCAAGAGCTGACCCGGGCGCTGGCGGCGCTGGGCAAGAACGCCTCGCTCAAGCACCCGATGCTGACCGGCGTGGACGAGCCGCGCCGGGCAGGCGTGCTGGTCGTGACCAGCGACCGTGGCCTGGCCGGTGGCTACAACGCCAACGCGCTGCGGCTGGCCAGTGAGCTTGCCGGCCGGCTCGAAGGCGAGGGCAAGCAGGTCGTCCGGTACGTGATCGGCCGCAAGGGCACCGCGTACTTCCGGTTCCGCCGCATCGAGCTCGCTGGTTCCTGGACCGGCTTTTCCGAGCAGCCGAACTTCCTCGATGCCCGCGAGGCGACCGATGCGGTCGTCGCGGCGCTGGTCGCGACCTCTGAGGGCGAGGCCAACGGCGAACCGGGTATCGATGAGCTGCACGTGGTTTACACGCACTTCAAGAACTCGGTCACCCAGGCGCCGGTCGCGGTACTGGTCTCGCCGGTCAAGAACATCGCCGATGAGTCTGGCAACGCTGATGACTCGACCGAGTCCGGTCCGCAGGCCGAGTACGAGTTTGAACCCGAAGCCGAGGAACTGATCGGCCAGCTGGTGCCGCGCTATATCAGCGCCCGGATCTACTCGGCGCTGCTGGAATCGGCGGTGTCGGAATCGGCCGCCCGGCGACGGGCGATGAAGTCGGCCAGCGACAACGCCACCGACCTGATCACCACCTATACCCGGCTGGCCAACCAGGCACGCCAGGCAGAGATCACCCAAGAAATCAGCGAGATCGTCGGCGGCGCCGACGCGCTGGCCTCAGCAGGCGGCGACGAGTGAGCATCGCAGCGAGGTACGAGCGAGGCGCGCAGCGAGTAGCAGCCAGCGTGAGTAGTGCCAAGCAGGCCGGCCAGCCAAAGCCAGATCGAGTGAGTTACGCGAAGAGAATGAGGACACCGGCATGACAACTCTGTTCGACAGTGAAACCGGAACTGCCGGGGCTGCCAGCGCCAGCGGCCGAGTGGTCCGAGTAATCGGACCGGTCGTGGACGTCGAGTTCGGCCGGGGCGCGATCCCGAAGCTGTTCAACGCGCTGACCACCGAGATCTCGCTCGGCGCGCTGTCCAAGACGCTGACCCTCGAGGTTGCCCAGCACATCGGTGATGACATGGTGCGCGCCATCGCGCTGCAGCCGACCGATGGCCTGGTTCGTGGCGTCGAGGTGGTCGACACCGGATCGCCGATCATGGTGCCGGTCGGCAACGTCACCCTCGGGCACGTGTTCAACACCCTCGGCCAGCCGCTGGACGTTACGGTCGACGAGCTGGACATCAAGGACCGCTGGTCGATCCACCGCGAGCCACCGGCCTTCGATCAGCTCGAGAGCAAGACCGAGATGTTCGCGACCGGCATCAAGGTCATCGACCTGCTGACCCCGTACGTGGTCGGCGGCAAGATCGGCCTGTTCGGCGGGGCCGGCG
>JBDSAN010000580.1:0-3852 GCA_039922115.1 Jatrophihabitantaceae bacterium | reverse complement strand
ATCGGTGGCCGATGGTGGCGACGGTGCGGCGCTGGCCGTGCAGGCCCAGCCGGCGTCGGCCGACAGGTAGCTCTGGTAGCCGGGCAGGGTATCGGTGATCGTGATCGGGCCGGCCGCATCGGACGGTCCGTCGTTGTGCACGGCCAGGTTCCAGGTGAAGGTGCTGCCGGCATTCGCGGTGCCGCCCTTCGGGGTCTTGACCAGGCTCAGGTCGGCCTTAGCCTGCACCGGGACGTCCACCGGTGGCGGGTTGGTATCAGTGCCCGGCGTGGCCGAACTGATCGCGGCGTTGTTCACCAGGGTGGCGGTGCCGGCCGGCAGGGTCACCGGGGTGGAGGCCGATACCAGCGCCTGGATGGTGATGTCCGGCGCGGTGGCCCCGGCCGCGATGCTGGCCCGGGTGCACAGCACGTCCTGGCCGGACGGCACGCAGTTCCAGCCGGTTCCGGTGTAGGAATCGAAGCTCAGGTTGGCCGGCAGCGTGTCGGTGACGGTCACGTTCACCGCATCGCTGGGGCCGGCGTTGTGTGCCGACAGCACGAACGTCGCGTCGGTGCCGGCCAGCACCGGCGGGGTCGAGCTGAGCACCTTGGTCAGGCTCAGGTCGGCGCTTGTCGTGATGGTCACCGGGTCTGAGCTGGAGTTGTTGGCCAGGTTCGAGTCAGTGGTGCCGGACGAGACGCCAGCGATGTTGACGATCGTGGACGCGTCGAGGCTGGAATCCACCGTGGTGGCAAGGGTGATCGGCGCCGCATCGGCACCGGCGGCAAGGCCCGCCGCGAGCGTGCAGCTGACCAGCCGGGTGCCGCTGGCATAGCCGCAGGCCCAGCCGGTACCGGTGGCCGATACATAGCTGAGCCCGGCCGGCAGCGAGTCGCTGACGGTGACCGGGCCGGCCACCGCGGACGGGCCGCCGTTGTGCACCGCGAGCTGGTAGCTGAGCCCCGAGCCGGCGTTGGTCGTCCCGGAATCGGTTTTGACTATCGACAGATCGGCCACCGTGGAGATCGCCGAGTTGTCGGTGTCGCTGTTGTTGGCCGGCACCGGGTCGGTGGTGTCGGAGCTGACCAAGGCGGTGTTGACGGCCGGGCCGACGAAGTCGCTGGCCAGGTCGACGGTGAGGGTGATGCTGGTGATGGTGCCGGCGGTCAGCGGCCCGGTCAGGGCGCAACTGACCACCGCTCCGGCCGCCGCGCAGGTCCACGGGTCGGTGGAGCTGTAACCGTGGTAGCTCAGCCCGGTCGGCAGGCTGTCGTGCACCACCACGTTGACCGCGTCGGACGGGCCGGCGTTGTGCACATCGATCTGGTAGTCCGCGCTCTGCCCGGCCACGAACGGCGAGGTGAGGTGGCGCTTCTGGATCTGCAGATCAGCTTGCACGGTCGGGGTGTTGCTCACCGTGCTGGTGTTGTTGGCCGGGTTCGGGTCGGTGGTCGGCGAGCTGACGGTAGCGGTGTTGGCCACGGCTGCGGTCTGACCGGACGGGATGCCCACGGTGACCGTGATCGCGGCCGGGGTGGCGCCGACGGCCAGCGGGCCGGGCAAGGTGCAGTGCACGGTGGCACCGACCGTGCCGGCGGTGATCGGGTCGCAGGTCCAGCCGGTGCCGGCCGCCGAGACGAAGGTGGTGCCGGCCGGCAGCGGGTCGCTGACCGTGATCGGGCCGGCCGCGCTGGACGGGCCGAGGTTGGTCACCGACAGGCTGTAGCTGGCCGGCGCACCGGCGATCAGCTGCGCCGAGGACAGCGTCTTGCTGATCGCGAGATCCGCATTGGCCGAGACCGTCGCCGAGGCGGTCGCGGAATTGTTGGTCGGGTTCGGGTCGTAGGTGTGCGCGCCGACAGTGGCGGTGTTGGTCAGCGAGGTGCCTGCGCTGACGGTGGCGTCCACGCTGTAGGTCACCGTGATCACCGGGAAGCTTGCGCCGCTGGCCAGCGTGTCACCGGCGGCCGTGCGGACGCAGCTGATCGGTGCCGCGCTGGTGCAGGACCAGCCGGTGCCGCTGGCCGCGATGCCGGTGATGCCGGTCGGTGCCGGGTTGTTGAATGGCTCGGTCACCGTGAACGGACCGGTGGCGGTGTCCGAGCCGGCATTGTGCACGGTGAGCGTCCAGCTGCCGGACTGGCCGGCCACCGGCGCGGTGCCGACCGCCTTGGCGATGCTGACGTCGGCCGAGGCGATATGCGCGCTCGCGGTACCCGGGCCGGCGCTGTAGCTGCCCGAGCCGTTGCCGGTCGCGCCGGTCAGGTCCTGGGCGGTGGAGCTGGCCGAGTTGGTGTGGTTGACCGCGATGCCGACCCCGGGGGCGCCGGTGACGCCGGGCTGCGGGGTGGCGGTGAAGCTGATGGTCAGCGCGGTGCCGGCCGGCAGATTGCCCAATGCGGGCCAGGTCAAAGTCTGCACCGCCCCGGCGGTGGACACGGTCGGATCGACCTGGCTTGCCGGCCCGCCGTTGACCGAGACCTGCGCGCTGCCGGCGTCATAGGTCCAGTTGGCCGGCAGGGTGTCGGTGCTGGCGACCTGGTAGGCGGCGCCGCTCCCGGTGTCGCGCGCGGTGATCAGCCAGCTGAAGGACTCGCCGATGTAGGCGGTGGACCCGCCCGGGGTGGTCTTGGTGGTGGTGATCCGGGGGAAGAACGGCGCGACGCTGGCGGTGCTCAAGCCGCCGGTGTAGTGCCGTCCACCGGTCGGCAGCGAGTCGTAGCCGGTGATCCGGGCGGTGTTGACCAGCGACGCGGCGGTCAGCGTCGCCGATGGCGCCAGGGTGGCGTTGTAGGTCAGCGCGGTCGCACTGGTGCCCTTGGCGATCGAACCGGGCAGCGTCCAGGACATAACCCCGCCGCCGGTGCTCGCGTCGGCGCCGCTGATGGTCCCGCCGCCTGAGATCGAGGCCGGGTCGACCACCACCCCGGTCGGAACCGTGTCGGTGACCGTCACGTTGTAGGCGGGGCTGGTGCTGGCGGTGTTGGCGTTGCTGACGGTGAGCGTGTAGCTGAACGACTGGCCAGGCTCCGGGTGCGCCTTGCTGACACCCTTGGCGATCGACAGGCTCGGTTCGAGCACGGTGACGGTCGCGGTAGCCGGCGTGCTGGTCTGGTTGTAGCTCGCTCCGGCGCTGGTCGGCGGGGTGCCGGCGGCGGTGTTCCAGGCGACGCGCATCGAGTTGGTCAGGCCGGCTCCGGCGGTCGCGGCGGCGTTGTCCTTGACCTTGGCGGTGTAGTGCACTGCCACGGTGCGCGACTGGCCAGCGCTGGCCGCATCACCGATCAGCCAACCGATGGTGGTGGCCGCGCCCGGCCCGGCGATCGGGGTGAGCGCGCTCGCCGAGGTCAGCGAGCAGCCGGTGCTGTCGGCATTGGTGCAGCTGACGGTGCCGAGCACGATTGAGTTCGGGTCGATTCCATTGGGCACCTGGTCAATCAGCGACAGGCTGTAGAAGTTGACCCCGGCCGGCAGTACCGCCGAGGTGGTGTAGCTGACGGTGTCACCGACGGTGGCCGAGGTCGGGCTGACCGACTTGGTGGCGGTGGCCCCGGCGATGGTCAGGGTGCTGTTGGCAGCGGCGCTGTACTGCCGGCCGGCCGGGTTGCCCGGGTCCACCGGCGAGGTACGGGCCTGGGCCAGGCTGTTGCCACTGAGCGCGGCGACGTTGGTCAGGCTGGTCTTGCCGGACGCGGCCGGGTCGACGGTCGCGGTGTAGGTCAGGGTCAGCGTGCTGCCACCGGCCAGGTCGCCGAGGTTCCAGGCCAGCACGGTGTCGTTGGCCAGGCAGCCGTTGCTGCCGTTGCCGGCCACCGGAGCCGAGGTGCTCACGCCGCCGGGCAGGCTGCCGTAACTGGCGAAGGTCAGGCC
>JBDSAN010000579.1:0-10397 GCA_039922115.1 Jatrophihabitantaceae bacterium | reverse complement strand
CCACAGGCCGAGACGATCAGCAGGCTGGCACCGATCGCGGCCGTGGTGAGGGCTCGTAGCTGTCTCATTTTCTATTTCTCCTGTCGGTTTGATTGAGATCATAGTGCTGGCTGGCGTTCCGGCGGCGTGGTGCCGGTCACCAGCGCCTGCTCGGGGTCAGCATCCGGGACCCTGCCGCGCAGGTATCTGCCGGTAATTCCACGTGAAACGGTGTAACGCTGGACGAGCGCCAGGATCAGGTCGACGACCAGTGCCAGCACCGCGACCAGCACCGCGCCCGAGGCCATCTGCGGGTAGTCCTGCTGGGACAGACCGTCGACCAGCAACCTGCCCAGCCCGCCCAAGCCGACATAGGCGGTCACGGTCGCGGTCGCGATGACCTGCAGAAACGAGCTGCGCACCCCGGAGAAGATCAGCGGTAGCGCGTTGGGCAGTTCCACCCGCCACAGCACCTGCCAGCCGGTCATCCCCATACCCAGGGCAGCGTCCTTGATTTCCGGACCGACGTTGTCGATACCGGCATAGGTGTTGCTGAGCATCGACGGAATCGCCAGCAATACCAGCACGATCTCGCTCGGGATGTAGTAGCTGGCATTGCCGGTGCCGTGGATGTGGGGCGCGAGCAGGATGTAGAAGAAGGTGATCAGCCCGACCGTCGGCAAGGCTCGGAACGAGTTGGCGATCGCGATCACCACGAACGTCCCGCGCCTGGTGTGCCCGATCAGCAAGCCGATCGGAATCGCGATCAACGCGGCGATCAGCAGCGCGATCAACGAGTACTGCAGGTGCTCCCGCAGCCGGGCCGGCACCCCGTCCGGGCTGGTCCAGTGCGCCGAGGCGGACAGCCATTTCGTGACATCGCTGACGATCATGCCGGTTGCACCGCCCGCCGCCATGGGGTCATCGCCCTGGTCAACAATTGGATGATCACATCGAAGCTAATGGCCAGCAGCACCGACAGCAGGATTCCGAGCATGATGGGTGTCTGGTACGCCAGCTGGAATCCATTGGTGAACAGCTGACCCAGTTCTGGCACCCCGATCAGTGCTGACACCGATACCAGGCTGACGTTCGACACCGCGGCAACCCGCAGCCCGGCGCCAATCACCGGCACCGCAATCGGCAGTTCGACCTTGCTGAACCTGCCGAAACCGCGATACCCCATTGCGGTGGCCGCCTGCAGCACGTCCTGCGGGACGGCAGCTAGGCCGTCGGCGATCACCCGGACCAGCAACGCGACCGTGTAGATAGTCAGCGCGACGATCACGTTCGTCGGATCAAGGATCCTGGTCTTGAGGATGCCGGGCAGCACGATGAACAGGGCCAGCGACGGGATCGTGTAGAGCAGGCCGGCGATGCTGACCAGCGGCGGGTAGGCCCACCGGTACCGGTTGGCCAGCCAACCCAGCGGCAGCGCCACGATCAGCCCGAACACCAGTGGCAACGCCGACAGCCGGGCGTGCCAGCCCAGCCAGCCAAGGATTTGGCCCTGGTGCTGCTGGAAATAGTGGATCATAGCTGGCTGCCACCGACCCGCTCGGCGGTGAGCCGGCCCTCGATCAGCGCGAGCACCTCCGAGGCGGTCACGGTTCCCACCAGCGCGCCGTCGGCCTCGACCACCACGCCACGCCCGCTCGGCGAGGACAGGCAGGCATCCAGCGCTGCTCGCAGGCTGCCACCCTGTGGCGCCAGCGTGCCGCCGAGGTGCAGCAGGTCCTCGGTGATCGGCTGGTCCGGCCCCAGATCGTTGACGTTGAGCCAACCGACCGGGGCGCTCGTCGCATCGACGGCCAGGATCCAGCCTGACTGGTCCGGCTCGACCTGCTGGCCGGCCAGTGCGGCGCCGAGCCGGACGGTTGGCTCCTCGGTGGTTGCCAGGTTGCCGGCCGCGCTGAAGCCCAGGGCGCGGTAACCGCGATCGCGGCCGACGAACTCGGCGACGAAACCGTCGACCGGCCTGGCGAGCAGGTCTGCCGGGCTGGCGAGCTGGGCGAGCTTGCCACCGACCCGCAGCACCGCGACCTGGTCGCCGAGCTTGATCGCCTCGTCGATGTCGTGAGTCACGAACACGATGGTCTTGCCCAGTTCGCCCTGCAGGCGCAGGAACTCGGCCTGCAACTGGTCGCGCACAACCGGATCGACCGCGCTGAACGGCTCGTCCATCAGCATCACCGGCGGATCGGCAGCCAGCGCCCGGGCCACCCCGACCCGCTGCTGCTGGCCGCCGGACAGCTGGGCCGGGTAGCGCTTGGCGAAGTGCGCCGGCAGGCCGACCCGCTCCAGCAACTCGTGCGCCCGGGCCCGTGCCTTCTTGCGATCCCAGCCGAGCAGGTACGGGACGGTGGCGACGTTATCGAGGATGGTGCGGTGCGGGAACAACCCGGCGTGCTGGATGACGTAGCCGATCTGCCGGCGTAGTTCATGGGTGGGCAGTTCGCTGGTGTTGCGATCGTCCAACCAGATCGTGCCCGAAGTCGGCTCGATCATCCGATTGATCATCCGCAGCGAGGTGGTCTTGCCGCACCCGGACGGCCCGACCAGGACCGTTATCTGGCCGGACGGTGCCTCCAGGCTGAGCGAATCAACCGCGATCGTGCCGTCAGGATAGTGTTTAGAAACCGAATCAAAGCGGATCACGAGCGGGTCACTTCCATGCCGGTCGAGGACCTGGTCCTCGAGGTGAACGGACTGCGCGCCAGCTTCTTGCTTCTGAGAACTCGGTATTCTCCCGTCAGTCTGGGTATGCCCAGGCAGTGTTCTGGGCCAAACACAGCTCGGTCGCGACCCATTCCGGCCGGCGAACTGGCGTGCCTGCCAGCCGGGCGGCACAGTGCTGATTGACTGTGGCTGAACGGGTACCCAATCGCTTGCCTGGCCAACGACCTCTCTGCCGCACCGGCTCCTACGACCTGACTCGACCGGTTTTGTCTGGACCGGATCGTGCCGGACGGTGGGAGATCTTCCAAACGAGTGGCGAGTGCATCCCCCGGGCGTCACCAAATTGTTATGCCGGATCGTTATGCCGGCGGCGGGATTGTGGCGGTCAATGGCCGGTCGGGCGCCGGGTCATCGCGGTCGGACGTGGCGGGAGGAAAGCAGTGCAGCGGATCGACGGGCATCACCTCAGTTCGGTGGATATCGCTGCGGCCGGGGCCGGAGCGTTGACCGTCGAGATTACCGAACCGGCCCGACAGGCAATCGCGAGTTCACATGAGCAGGCGGTGCTGGCAGGCCGGCGGCGACCGATCTATGGGCTGAGCACCGGGGTCGGCGCGAACCGGGCAGTCGAGATCGCGCCGGACGTCGACAGCGCCCAGGCCCTGCTGCGCAGCCATGCCACCTCGGCCGGCCCGGCCCGCTCGCCGGAGCGGGTCCGGGCGATGTTGCTGATCAGGCTCAACCAGCTGTGCGCCGGCGGTGCCGGGGTGCGCCCGCAGGTGGCCGAGGCGCTGGTGGACATGATCAACGACGACACCCTGCCAACCATCCGGGAATTCGTCGGGATCGGTACCGCCGAGCTGTCAGCGCTGGCCACCACAGCGCTGGCGATGCAGGCCCGGTCGATGCTGCCCGGATCGTCCGGCCGGGCTGAGCTGGTGTTCGGGCCGCACGATGCGCTGCCGTTCATCTCCAGCAACGCCGCCGCGCTGTCGGACGCGGCGCTGGCCGCGCATTGCTTTCACACCAGCGCGCGGGCGGCGCTGGTGGTAGCCGCGTTGAGTTTCGCCGCCGTCCGGGGCAACGCCGAGGCCTACCATCCGGCCGTCGAGCTGGCCACCCCGATGCCCGGTGCCCGGCTGACCTGCCAGCTGATGCGCGGCCTGGTCGGCAACCCGCCGGCCGACCGGATCCAGGACCCGTACGGGCTGCGCGCGCTGCCACAGGCACATGGCATCCTGCTGGACGCGCTGACCGCGTTGCGCGCGACGATCGATGCCTTCGTCAACGCGCCGTCGGAGAATCCATCGATCCTGGCCGACGGTTCGGTGGCCCATCACGGCGGATTCCATGCCGGCTACCTGGCGCTGACCTGTGACACAGCCGCGATCGCTGCCATCCAGTCCGGCCAGCTGTCGCTGAACCGGCTGACCTACGTGAGCGAGCCGAACCACACCGGCCTGGAACCGTTCCTCGGCGACGGCACGCCCGGCGCGTCCGGGGTGATGGTCGTGGAATACGTGGCAGCGGCCGCGCTGGGTGACCTGCGGGCAGCGGCCGCGCCGGCCTCAACCCAGAGCATCACGCTCTCACGCGGCATCGAGGACACTGCCAGCTTCGCCTCGCTGGCCGCCCGCCAGTTGCTGACCGCGTCAGATCGCTTCGAACTGCTGACCGCCTGCGAGCTGGTCGCGGCGCTGCGGGCGGTCCGGATCAGCGGGCCGGAGCTGACCACGTTGCAGCGCCAGGCCGTCGATGCCTGCGCCGAGCTGTCGCCGGTGCTGGACGACCGTGACCTGACCGCCGATATCGAGACCGCCAAACGGCTGATCCCCAAGCTGGCTGAGGTGCTGGAGTCGATCGAGCCGACGGCCTGAGCTGGCTGACCACCCGGCGGGCCGATCCGATCTAGCTCAGCCGGCGGCTCAGCCCAGCCTGCGGCTCAACGTGCTGGCAGCCCGAGTGGTCTCGACGATCAGCCGATCGCGCCGGCCGGCCAGGTCGCGGCTGCGCACCGACACGCTGATCGCGGCCACCGGGCGGCCGGTCCGATCGCGCACCGCGACCGCCAGCGATGCGATGCCGGCACTGATGTGGCCGTCCTCGATGCTGACCCCGGCCGCTCGCTCGTCCTCGATCAGCCTGCGCAGCGCCGGCACCGTGCGCGGCCCGGCCCCGGTCCGCACGGCCAGGGCTGCCGAGGACGGATAGATCGCCCGGAACTCAGGCCCCGGCAGCGCAGCCAGCAACGCCCTACCGGACGCGGTCAGGTGGGCCGGCAACCGCACCCCGACCTCGGTTACCAGCTTCGGCGCCTCAGCCGGCCGGCCGGTTGAGGCCCCGGGCGGCAATTGCTTGACCAGGTAGAGCAGCTCCTGGCCGAGCACGATGCCCAGGTGCGCAGTGGCCCGGCTGCGTCCGGCCAGCTCGGTGAGCACCGGCCGGCCGAGCCGCTCCAACCGCTGCTGGCGCAGGTAACCGGTGCCGATCTCGAAGGTGGCCAGGCCGAGCCCGTACCCGCGCTCGGCCGGGTAGGCAACCACGAAGCCGGCCTCGATCAGCACCGATAGCAGGTGGTACACGCTGGAGCGCGGCAGGTCGAGCCGGGTCGCCAGGGTCGCGGCCGGGACCGGTTCGGTGGTGCTTGCCAGCTGGCGCAGGATGGCCAGGCCCGAGGCCAGGGCCGGCGCGCGGGTAGCCACCGGGCAACTATCTCAGATCTGAGACAGTGACCGGTGTCCGGCTATGGCGAAGGCGGCCGGCGGCGGACACCATGACATCTATGACTGGTACCTACGCCCCGATCCGCGCCGCTCGCGGCTCCGCGCTGACCGCCCTTGGCTGGCAGACCGAAGCGCCGATGCGGATGCTGATGAACAACCTCGATCCCGAGGTGGCCGAGCACCCGCAGGACCTGGTGGTTTACGGCGGCACTGGCAAGGCCGCCCGGGACTGGAACAGCTACCACGCGATCGTGCGGACCTTGCAGACGCTGAAGCTGGACGAGACGCTGCTGGTGCAGTCCGGCCGTCCGGTCGGGGTGATGCAGACCCACGAGTGGGCACCCCGGGTGCTGATCGCCAACTCGAACCTGGTCGGCGACTGGGCCAACTGGGAGGAGTTCCGCCGGCTGGAGCACCTCGGCCTGACCATGTACGGCCAGATGACCGCTGGATCCTGGATCTACATCGGCACCCAGGGCATCCTGCAGGGCACCTACGAGACGTTTTCGGCTGTCGCGGCAAAGCGATTCGGCGGCACCCTGGCCGGCACCATCACGCTCACCGCCGGCCTCGGTGGGATGGGCGGCGCGCAGCCGCTGGCCGTCACCATGAACGACGGGGTGGCGATCTGCATCGACTGCGATCAGTCCCGGATCAGCCGCCGGATCGAGCATCGCTACCTGGACGTGCAGGCAACGGACACGGCCGACGCGCTGGCTCAGGCGGTAGCTGCCCGCGACGCCCGAAAGCCTTTGTCAATCGGCCTGTTGGGCAACGCGGCGGTGTTACTGCCGGAGCTGCTGGCGGCCGGTGCGCCGATCGATATCGTGACCGACCAGACCTCGGCGCACGACCCGCTCGCGTACCTGCCGATCGGGGTCGACTTCGCCGACATGAAGGACTACGCCGGGGCCAAGCCGGCCGAGTTCACCGATCGGGCCCGCGAGTCGATGGCCAAGCACGTCGAGGCGATGGTGGGTTTCATGGATGCCGGCGCCGAGGTGTTCGACTACGGCAACTCGATCCGCGGCGAGGCGCAATTGGCCGGCTATGAAAGGGCATTCGCGTTTCCCGGCTTCGTCCCGGCCTATATCCGGCCGCTTTTCTGCGAGGGCAAGGGCCCGTTCCGGTGGGCGGCGCTGTCCGGCGACCCAGCCGATATTCGCCGTACCGACAAGGCGATTCTCGAACTGTTCCCGAACAACGAGTCGCTGCACCGGTGGATCAAGATGGCCCAGGACCGGGTGCAATTTCAGGGACTGCCCGCCCGGATCTGCTGGCTCGGTTACGGTGAGCGCGACAAGGCCGGCCTCGCCTTCAACGACCTGGTCGCCAGCGGCGAGGTGCAGGCCCCGATCGTGATCGGCCGCGACCACCTGGACGCCGGTTCGGTCGCCTCGCCGTACCGCGAGACCGAGGCGATGGCCGACGGTTCGGACGCGATCGCCGACTGGCCACTGCTGAACGCGATGGTCAACGTGGCCAGCGGCGCGTCCTGGGTCTCGATCCATCACGGCGGCGGGGTGGGCATGGGTCGCTCCATCCATGCCGGTCAGGTCAGCGTCGCCGATGGCACGCCGCTGGCCGCGGCCAAGCTCGAGCGGGTGCTGACCAACGACCCCGGCATGGGCGTGATCCGGCATGTGGATGCCGGCTACCCGCGCGCGGACGAGGTGGCTGCCGAGCGGGGCGTCCGGGTGCCGATGCGCGAGCAGTAGCAGAAATCGTCGCTCGGCTACTTCTGTCGGACCCAGTACGTACA
This sequence comes from Jatrophihabitantaceae bacterium, assembly GCA_039922115.1. GTDB lineage: Bacteria > Actinomycetota > Actinomycetes > Mycobacteriales > Jatrophihabitantaceae > Jatrophihabitans_A. Next base: position 3,254 of record JBDSAN010000579.1, on the reverse strand, counting down.
CTTCCTCGGGTCGGTGAGCTAACGCCGACTTGAACCGAATCGGGGGATTCGATTGTCGTTATGCTGCCGTCAGTTTCTGGACACCACGGGGGTAAGTGGATGAAGTCGCACTACGCGCGAGCAGCGGTCGCACTGGTGATGACCGCGGCCGGCACCTTGCTCGCAGCGGGTCCGGCTTCGGCGGGCAGCGCGACGCCGACCCTGGCACTCACCCGAGCCTGTCCCGGCGCGACGGCCACCCTCACCGGCACCGGATTCGCCGATGGCAGCTACCTGCTGCACACCATGACCGGCACCCTCAGCACCAGCCTGGTCACCGCCACCGGCGGCAAGCTCAGCCCGTCCCCGGTACTCAGCCTGCCGACGCGGCCGGTGCACGACTTCGCGATCTGGGCGAGCCCGCAGGCCGGCGGCTCGACGGTCGCCCAGGTGAACGCCGCCATCGCCGTCCCCAACATCGTCGCCGACAATGGCTACGCCGAGCGTCCGCTGCGCCAGCACGGCGACTGTTTCGCCCCGGGCGAGCGGGTGAGCGTCAGCCCGTCGCCGACCATCAGCTCCAGCGCGGCCACCGCCGATGCCCACGGCGTAGTGCACCTGAGCTTCGACCTGCACCCGGGCCAGCAACTCAGCTATCCGACCGCAACCCTGGCCGGGCAGAGCTCCGGCCAGCTCGGGGTGGCCCAGCTCTACCCGCTGCCGGGCACCACGTTGTTCGCCGGTCAAACGCTGTCCGACGCCTCGGACCCGTCCAGCCTGATGTCGGCCAGCAGCAAGTACGAGCTGTTCCCGATCTATGGCACCCTGCTGTTGCAGAGCTACGACGGGCCGCCGCTGTGGACCGCCGGCGCTGATCCGAGCAACCAACACGGTTCCCGGCTGGTCATGCAGACCGACGGCAACCTGGTTTTCTTTTCCGGCGCCGGCAAGGTGCTGTGGGCCTCAGGCACGGCAGGTTCGGGCAGCAACAACCTGCTGATCCTGCAGAACGATGGCAATGCGGTGATGTTCACCAGCCATGGCACCCCGATCTGGTCCAGCCAGGTGGGCGTGATCGGCGCGCCCAACAACCTGCACAGCTTCGCCTACGCCGCGGCCAGCCGGCCGCTGGTGCGCGTCGTCGTGCCCAGCCCACCGCCCGGCCGTCCCGTGCAGCCGGTTCCGCCCACGTTCGTACCTGGCCCAGCGGTCTACCTCAACGGCTTGATGAAGCAGGCGATCTGGACAGGCACACTGGTACGCAGCGTCCACCGCGTGGCCTACCTGCAGCGCTACCTGGCCGGGCACTGGCAGAACATGCTGGCTCGGACTACCGATTCGGCGGGCCAGCTCGCGGTCGGGTTCATCCAGCCGAAGGCCTACGCCTACCGCTGGGTGATGCCGCGCACCGCGACCGCCGCGGCTGCCACCAGCAGCCAGGTCGTCCGCTAGCCAACCATCCCGGCTTAGCGCCTCGGGATCGCCGAATCGACCGCTAGCGTAGGCACATTCACCGTCACCGTGTCCGGGTACTTCAAGCCGGTACCGGTATTGAGGATGACCACCTCATCGCTTTCAGCCAGCCAGCCCGACTCGCACAGCTGCGCCGCGGCGGCCAGGCAGGCGGCACCTTCCGGGCACACGAAGCTGCCTTCAAGCTCGGCGATTCGCCTTTGTTCGACTAACAGTTCTTCATCGGAGACGGCGATCGCGGTGCCCCCGGTCGCCCGCACCGCGTCCAGCACCAGAAAATCCCCCAGCGCCTTCGGGACGGTGATGCCGAAGGCGACGGTCCGGGCGTCCGGGAACGGTTCGCTGACGGCCGCCCCCGATTCGAAGGCCCGCACGATCGGTGCGCACCCATCGGCCTGCACTGCCACCAACCTGGGCAACTTCGGACCGACCCAGCCCAGCTCCTGCATTTCCAGAATTGCCTTGTAGACGCCGATCAAACCCACCCCGCCACCGGTCGGGTACAAGATCACATCGGGCACTCGCCAGCCGAGTTGCTCGGCGATCTCGTAACCCATCGTCTTCTTGCCCTCCAGCCGATAGGGCTCCTTGAGCGTGGACACCTCCTGGTAACCACCGCGCTCGCGCACCGCCGCGTTGATCAGCCGGCCGGCATCGCCGATCAGCCCGTCCACCAGGTACAACTCGGCACCGGCGACGACGCATTCGATCCGGTTGATGACCGGCGCGCTGACTGGCATCGCGATCAGGCTGCGCAGGCCGGCCCGCGCCGCGTAGGCGGCCCAGGCAGCTCCGGCGTTGCCGTTGGTCGGCATCGCCACCCCGCGCACCCCGAGTTCAGCGGCTCGCGACACCCCGACCGCGGCACCGCGAGCCTTGAAGCTGCCGGTCGGGATCAGTGACTCGTCCTTCATCAGCAAGCCGGGCAGCCCGATCGCACGGCCGTAACGAGGCAGGCCGAGCAGCGGGGTCATCCCCTCGCCCAGGCTGACGACCTGAGCCGGGTCGCGCACCGGCAGCACCTCGCGGTAGCGCCACAGCGTTGGTGGCCGGTCGGCCAGGTCGTCCCGGCTGACTGTGGCTGCCACTCGTTGCAGGTCGTAGAGGGCCAGCAACGGCAGCCCGGCCGAGCTCACCCCCTGCACCACGTCGGCGTCGTAGCGCTCGCCGGTGCCGGAACATTCGAGGTGAGTAAGGGCCGAATCGGTCATCCGGCCACGTTACGTGCCAGGCCCGATCGGCCTCAGCTCACCCGGCTGCGCAAGCCGGGCCGAATAGGCGACAATCTCGGCATGACGCTGCACCTGGCTACCACCCCTGAAGCGAACCAGTTCCTGGCCACCGATCCGCTCGGCCTGCTGGTCGGAATGCTGCTTGACCAGCAGATCCCGATGGAGAAGGCCTTCACCTCGCCGCAGGTTCTGGCTGGCCGAATGGGCACCCAGACGCTGGACGCTCGCGCCATCGCCGAGCACGACCCGGACGGTTTCGAGGCACTGTTCCGGCAGGTGCCGGCGCTGCACCGGTTCCCAGCCGCGATGGCCAAGCGGGTGCAGGAACTGTGCCGGGCGCTGGTCGAGCAGTACGACGGCGATGCCGAGCAGGTCTGGCGCACCGCCACGAACGGCAAGGAACTGGTCACCCGGATCACCGGACTACCCGGCTTCGGCGATCAGAAGGCCCGGATCTTCACCGCGCTGCTGGGCAAGCAGTTCGACGTGCAGCCGACCGGCTGGCGCGCGGCAGCCGGTAGCTACGGCGACAAGGGCTCCTACCGCTCGGTCGCCGATGTGGTAGACGGG
>JBDSAN010000578.1:0-3207 GCA_039922115.1 Jatrophihabitantaceae bacterium | reverse complement strand
CTGCGCGTGCTGCTGGCCGAGCTGGTCCGGGTGCTGCGCGCGCATCCGCAGCTGGTGGACCTGATCGCGATGCGGGTGCTGGCCGGGCCGGCCGGCTTGACGCTCGCCGAGCGGGCGCTGGCAGCGCTGTCGGCCGCTGGCTTCTCAGACACCGTGTCCGGCCAGCTGGCCGGACACGCGATGCGTACCGCGATGGCGCTGGCCACCGACGACGTGGTCGATGACAGCGGGATGAGCAGCGCCGAGCGAGAGGAGCACCTGCGCCAGAAGCGCGCCATGCTCGCTGCCCTGCCCGGTGCCCAGTACCCGCACCTGATCGCCTGCGCGGATTCGATGACCTACTGCCCGGACCCGGACGAGTTCTTCGCGCTGGGTATCGATCACTTCGTCGCCGGAGTCGAGGCGATGGCCGCCCGGCGCTGATTTGTGCCGGCCGCTTGGGCCGGGGCGGGATCGCCGCTCGGATCGAGCTGTCAGTGATCGCTCAGCTCGCGCCATGGATGGCCGATGTGTCCGGTGAGCGCAGTGCGGCCTGGGCGATCCGTCCAGGCAAGCTGCGCCATACCGCAACCCCAGGCACGGCGTCGACCCGAGGAGAAGCCAGCAAATCCGCCCAATTAGTTGTGATTGCTGTTAAGTCTATGTACGGTGGGCGTTAAGTTGAGTCAGCGGAAGTGACTCGTACCGCCCGGCGGTCTTCGCCAACGATCGAAAGGGGCCACGGATGGCCACGGATCAACTACTACGAACAGCCCGCTGGAACAAGCGATTGTGCACCGCGGCGCTGGCCGCATCGGTAGGTCTGTCAATGGCCGCGGGGGCGATCAGCCTCGCCGCGCCGGCCGTCGCTGACCCGGCCCCGAAGGCCGCCTTGAGCTCCAGCCTGTGGGGTGACCTGACCGATGACCTGTCCGCCCTGGACGGTCATGGTCAGAACAACCCGTCTGCGGACCCCGGCTCGCTGTACACCATCGAGAACGCGATCGGCGCGCGCAGCGTCTGGAAGCAGCAGGACCAGAGCGGCCACCAGATCACCGGCCAGGGCGTCACGGTCGCCCTGCTCGATTCCGGTACGGCCCCGGTTGCCGGCCTGAACGCTCCCGGCAAGCTGACCTACGGGCCGGACCTGTCGATCGAGAGCAATGGCGTGCTCACCGACCAGGACACCTTCGGCCACGGCACCCACCTGGCCGGCATCATCGCCGGTCGCGACAGCGCGGTGCTGAACTCGCGAACCATCAACAACCTCGACCCGTCCGTGCAACTCGGCGTTGCCCCGGATGCCGGCCTGCTGTCGATGAAGCTTGCCACCACCGATGGCAGCGTCGATGTCAGCCAGGTGATCGCCGGCCTGAACTGGATCACCGAGCACCAGAGCTCGGCCGATGGCAGCCGGGTACGGGTGGTCAACCTGTCCTTCGGGACCACGTCCGTGCAGCCCTATCAGCTTGATCCGCTCGCAGCCGCGGCCGAGAACGCCTGGAAGCACGGCCTGGTCGTGGTGGTCTCCGGCGGTAACGAGGGCCAGGCCGCCGGCCGGCTGACCGATCCGGCGATCGACCCGTACGTGATCGCGGTCGGCGCCTCGGACGGCAACGGCACGGTCAGTGGTTGGAACTCGCCCTCGGTGGCCTCGTTCAGCAGCTCGGGCTCAGCCAGCCGGCACGTGGACCTGCTGGCGCCGGGCACCTCGATCGTCTCGCTGCGCGACCCCGGTTCCTACATCGACGTCAACCACCCGGAAGGCCTGGTCACCGGCGATACCGCCGGTCGGCTGTTCCGCGGTAGCGGCACCAGCCAGGCCGCTGCGGTGGTCTCCGGTGCGGTTGCCCTGCTGCTGCAGGCATATCCGGGCCTGAGCCCGGACCAGGTGAAGGGCGCGCTGACCCAGTCGGCGTCCCGAGTCAACGCCTCGGCGCGCTATGCCGGTGCCGGCGAACTCAACGTTTCCAGCGCGCTGTCGGTCGCCAGCAAGCTGGCCTGCAGGGGCCTGCTGTGTGGCTTGCTCGGCGGCCTCAGCGGGGTGAACCAGAACGTCACCCAGAACTTCCCGGTTGCTACCGGGCAGGGTTCGATCGAAGCTGCCCGCGGTGGCAACAACCTGGTGGACGCCGATGGCGTGGCGCTGACCGGCGAGATCGACGTGCTGGGCAACGCCTGGGATCCTCAGCAATGGTGGGCCAAAGCCTCGACGTTGCGGTCCTGGAGCGGCGGTGACTGGCTCGGCGCCACCTGGACCGGTGACGGCTGGTTGACCTCGGCCGACGGCACCGAATCTTCGCGCTGGTCGTCCTCGCGCTGGTCGTCCTCGCGCTGGTCGGATGCGGACTGGGACAGCTCGCGCTGGTCGTCGTCCCGTTGGTCGTCCTCGCGCTGGTCGTCCTCGCGCTGGTCGTCCTCGCGCTGGTCCGACTCCGGCTGGGTATAGCAGGTGCGCCGCGGACTCAGCGCCGCCCAATGGACGGTAGTGCTCAGTTGCACGCTGACCCTCGGCGCAATTGCACTCAGCTTCGGTGCGTCCTCACCCAGGATTCTCGACCTGCACATGGCGCAGGTGCTGATCATCCCGATCCTGGTGGCGATGTTCCTTATCGCAGAACTGTTCCTGATGAACGTCGAGTTCCGGCGGCAGGCCCACTCGCTCACCATGGCGGGCGTGCCGCTGATTCTCGGCGTGCTGCTGGTGCCGTCCCACACCTTCGTGCTGGTACGGCTGGTCGGGACGCTGATTGCCTTTCTCTATCAGCGGATCGTGCCGGTAAAGACGTTCTACAACATCGGCGCCTACGCCTTCGAGGCGGCCGCCGATGCCTGCCTGGTCTGGTTCATCCTGGGCGGGTCGCGGCCGCACCTGGACGTCTGGACGGTCGCGGTCGTGGTGAGCGTGGTCGCGCTGGTCGACCAGTTCATGGCAATGCTGGTGCTCATCCTGATCTCCTTGCACAACGGCCGGATGGGTCGCCAGGACGTCAGCGCGATGCTGATCTCGGCCGGCGGGTTGAGCATGGTGGCCAGTGCCTTCGCGCTGATCGTGCTGCTGCTACTGGGCGACGGGATCATCGGCGGCGTGCTGGTAGCGATCCTGATCGTGATGGGAACCGCCATCTATCGCAGCCATGCCTCGACCCGGCGCCGGCACCAGGCACTGGCGTTGATGCACGAGTTTGTGGCCGGCGGCGTCGGCGCGGAATCGCTGGAGGCGCTGGC
>JBDSAN010000577.1:0-8561 GCA_039922115.1 Jatrophihabitantaceae bacterium | reverse complement strand
AGCACCGGGCCGTCCGAGCCGACCGCGATGTCGGGCAGCAGCAACAGCTCGTCGGCGTGCTTGAGGTACTCGACCAGCGAGATCGGGCCGATGTCGAGCGCGCCGTCCACCAGCAGCCGGTTCAGGTTGTCCGGGGTGTCCTTGGTCAGCTCCAGGTCGAGCAACGCGCCGGATCGGACCAGGCCCCAGTAGATCGGCAGGCAGTTCAGGAACTGGATATGGCCGACCCGGGGCCGACGAATTGACGCGGTTGTCACAACCAGCAGGCTACGCGGGACGGCTGCCCGCTGAGCGCGGCTAGGCTCGACGGCGTGACCGACGACCTAGCACTCGCCGCCGAGCTGGTGCGTGAGGCAGGCCAACTGGCGGCTCGGATGCTCGTCGAGGGATTGCAGTCGGTGCGCAAAAGTTCGGTATCGGATGTGGTGTCGGCAGCCGATCATGCCGCCGAGGAGCTGGTCCAGGCCCGGTTGCGCGAGCACCGACCAGCCGATGCCGTGATCGGTGAGGAGGGCGCGCAGGTGGCCGGCGCGGATCCGTCCGGTGCCCGCACCTGGTACATCGATCCGGTCGATGGCACCTACAACTTCCTGGCCGGCATCCCGTTCTGGTGCTCAGCGCTCGCGCTGGCCGGCGGGCCCGATCAGCCGGTCACGAACGTGCCGCTGGCCGGCGCGGTCTACATCCCGGTAACCGACGAGCTGTGGCTCGGCAGCCTGGATCATCCGACATCGGTCAACGGACAGCCGGTCGCCCGGCTGGTCGACCGGCCGCTGGCTGAGCTCGCGGTCGGCAGCTACCTGCACCCGGCCCGGCTGGCCGAGGCCGACGTCCGGGATCCGCTGCTGGCGGCATTCAGCGGCGCCGCGACCATGCGGATGCTCGGGTCTGGTTCGATCGAGCTGGCTTACGTCGCGGCCGGCCGGTTGGGAATCTGGGCGCAGCTGGACTGCCCGGCCTGGGATTGGCTGCCTGGTGCCGCGCTGGTGACAGCAGCCGGCGGTGTTACCGACGTGCTTGAGCACCGCGGCCATCGCTGGCACATCGCTGGTAATCGTCAGGCCGTCGCCGAGTTGCGGGCGCTGGCTATCCGGTGACCTGACCCCGGGTGGCGGCCGGACGGGCGAGCAGGCTGGCCAGCGGGCCGGGCCGGTGGCCGCCCCCCAGTGGCCACCGTCCGCACCTGCCGTAGGACAGTTCGCAGCTGATGCCGGGCGCCCCCGTGGCGGCGGATCCACTCTGCGAACCTAATGCTGGGGCTACCGTAAACCCCTTATAGGCAAAGGGACAACCAGGTAGTTCATAGCGAATTTACCGTCTGCGTATGATCAATTACGCACAGCCAGCAGACGGCCGCTGACGTCAGCGATTTCGCCGATTTGTGCAAGTCATTCGCCGCAATTCAGACACCGCCTGTCGCAGAAAATCTTCGCACTGCGCGACACCCCGGCCGGGGCCGCCGCCGAGTTCCGCCTTGGTCGGATCGACACCGGACTCGACATCCAGGCTGTCAGCGCCGATCGCGTCCTGTTCGTCGAGCCCGCTTGGCCTCGCCCTGGTTTCCGTAGACCACGATCCCGCTCACCGGAATCAGCAGGAAGACCCACCAGCCCAGGTGAGCGCCGAAGAACAGCAGCAGCGCGACAAACGGTGCCAGCGCAACCAACGACTCACCGGCACGACCGAACAGCGGATTGCCATGCCTGGCGCGGGCCGGGGCGGCTGACGGGCCGGCCGGCTGGCTCACCGCCGCGCGCTGCGAGCCGCCAATCGCGTGCGGGACCGGCAGATCGGCGAACAGCGGACGCAGGTCCGCGGCAGTGCGCGCGACCGAGGCCTGGGCCGAACGCTGGCCGTACTCATCGACATCGAGCCGGCCGGCAACCAGGTGCTCCTCGAGCGCGCGAATCGCCGCTTCTCGTTCGGCGGTGCCGATCCGATAGTCAGGCTCGCTCACCGGTCAGCCCGCAGCCTGGTCGTCGCCGGACAGCTTGGCGTCCAGGTCGTCGCGCTCGGCCAACCGGGCGGCCACCCGCGACTGCAAGTTCTGCGCGACCCGCTCGCGTTGCTTGCGCAGCAGGATGTAGGACAGCGGCACCGACAGGGCCAGTGCGATCAGTCCCGCAAGCAGGCTCGGAACCCTGGCAAGCCAGAGCAATCCCCAGAGAACAAAGAACATTCCGAAACGCAGCAGGGTATACAACCACATCGCGCCAAGCGTCTGGCCAGCCGATGGCCGGCGTGGCCGCGACGCTGCATCGTCCGGACTGCTCATCGACTCAAGCCCACACGGCCTGTGGTTCGGCCCGCCGCTCGGACAGCGCCACCGGCGGCTCGTACTCGCGGATGATCTCGTAGCGGGTGTTGCGCTCCTTGGGCTGGAAGCCGGCATCGCGAATCAGGTCGAGCAGGTTGTCGCGGGTGAGCTTGTCCGGCGTGCCATACCCGTCGGCGTCGTGGGTGATCTTGTACTCGACCACCGAGCCGTCCATGTCGTCAGCGCCGTAGTTCAACGCCAGCTGGGACGTGGACAGGCCGTGCATCACCCAGAAGACCTTGACGTGGTCGAAGTTGTCCAGCATCAACCGGGACACCGCGAAGGTCTTGAGCACGTCGGCCGGCGCTGCCATCTTCAGGTGCGAGAGCCGGTTGTTGTCGTTGTGGAAGCGCAGCGGGATGAACACCACAAAGCCGCCGGTCTCGTCCTGCAACTCGCGCAGCCGCATGACGTGATCGACCCGGTGCCGCGGCTCCTCGATGTGGCCGTAGAGCATCGTCGCCGGCGTCCGCAGGCCCTTGCTGTGGGCCAGCCGGTGGATGCGCGACCAGTCCTCCCAGTGGGTGTTGTGGTCCACGACCTGCTTGCGGACCTCCCAGTCGAAGATCTCCGCGCCGCCGCCGGTCAGCGATTCCAGGCCGGCGTCGATCAGCTCGTCCAGGATCTCATCGGCGCTCAGGCCGCTGATCTCTTCGAAGTAGTGCACCTCGGTTGCGGTGAAGGCCTTCAGCGCGACGCCTGGCAGCACCGCCTTCAGCTCGCGCAGCACCCGCGGGTAGTACTTCCAGGGCAGCGTCGGGTGCAGGCCGTTGACGATGTGCAACTCGGTGAGGCCGTCGTCCTTCATCGCCAGGGCGAGCTCGACAGCCTCCTCCACGCGCATCGTGTAGGCGTCCTTGGCGCCGGGCTTGCGCTCGAACGAGCAGTAGGCGCACGAGGCCCGGCAGACGTTGGTCAGGTTCAGGTGGCGGTTGACGTTGAAGTAGACGACGTCACCGTTCTTGCGGGTTCGCACCCCGTGTGCCTGCGCGCCGAGCCATGCCAGGTCGTCGCACTCGTAGAGGTCCTCACCGTCCTGGCGGTCCAGCCGCTGGCCAGCGGCGATCTTCTCGGTCAGTTCGGCCTTGCGGGTGGCGTTCCAGCTCATGGATTCAGAGTACGTAACTCCCCCGGTCACGCTGGCATCATGGTGGGCATGTATGTGCCGGCCCACTTCGCAGCATCAGCCGCCGAGGTGGCCGAGCTGCTCGCCTCGATGACCGCGGTAGACCTGATCACGCCCGGGCCGGACGGGCTGGTCGCGACCTTCCTGCCGATGCTGCACGATTCTGGTTCGCTGCTCGGTCACGTCGCGCGCAACAACCCGCACTGGCAGGTGGCTGCTTCTGCCGTGGCCGGATCGGGTGTGGCCGGAGCGGGTGTGGCCGGAGCGGGTGTGGCCGGTGAGTCGCTGGCCATCGTGCGCGGTCCGGACGCCTACGTCTCACCGTCCTGGTACCCGTCCAAGGCCGAGCACGGACGGGTGGTGCCGACCTGGAACTACGTCACCGCGCAGGTATTCGGCCAGCTGGTGGTGCATGACGACGTGGACTGGCTGCGGTCGCTGGTGACCAGGCTCACCGAGCGACACGAGGACGGCCTGGCCGCGCCGTGGGCGGTGGCTGACGCGCCGACGGCGTTTATCGACGGGCAACTGCGTGCCATCGTCGGGGTCGAACTGGTGATCAGCCGGATCGAGGCCAAAGCCAAGCTGTCGCAGAATCGATCGGCCGCCGATCAGGCCGGGGTGGTAACCGGTCTCGGCGCTGACTCGCCGGTCGGCTCGCTGGTCCGGCCCAGCTGACCTGGTTCGAGCGCCTGCCGTTCCCATGAGTGGGCAGTTCTGCCTCGCCTGCCGTTCCCAGGAGTGGGCAGTTCTGCTTCGCCGCCGTCCCATGAGTGGGCAGTTGCGCCTCGCCGCCGTCCACGAGTGGGCAATTGCGCCTCGCCGCCGCCCACGAGTGGGCAGTTGCGCGTCGAATGGTCGCGCGCAATCGACCACTCGCGGTCGAATTGCCCACTCGACGCACGGGGCCGAACCGAACTGCCCACTCGACGGAGACAGCGGGGACAGCGGGGTCAGCCGCCGTCCCGACCGAGCAGGGACGGCTCCGAGGACGGGTCCAGCCAGCGGCCAGCGACCGCGTCCATGAAGGTCGGCCGCTCCCGAAAGCCCAGCGAGGCATAGAACGGCTGCATGTCGTCGGTGAACAGCCCGACGTGCTGGCCGGGCACGGTAGCGGTGAGCAACCGCACCACCTCACCAGCGATCCCGCGTCGCCGATGGCCGGAGGCGGTCCAGATATCGACCAGGTAGGCGTTGCACACCCCATCGCTGAGGATCCGGCCGTTGGCCACGTACTGCCCGTCCAGCAGGCCGAACACCACCGCGTGGGAGTTCAGGTGCGAGCTGCGGTACTGCTGCGGGGTCCGGCCGTTGTCGAAGTCATCGGCGACCAGCGCGGCTTTCAGCGCCGGCCAATCCACGTCGGCGCAACTCATCGAGAACTCGACGCCGGTCATGACCGGCGACGCTACCGCTGGGCGGCGAGCGCCTTCAATGCGCTGTCGGCGTGAATATCCATGTTGAACTCGTTGCCGATCTCTTCGATCAGCCGGCGATCGGTGCCGATCACGAACGTCCGCCGCTTCACCGGCAACGGACCGAACCGGCGCTTGACCCCGAACGACTTGGACACGGTGCCGTCCACATCGGCCAGCAGCGGATAGTCGAAGCCGTGCGCTTGCGAGAATTCCTTTTGCTTGTCGACCGAATCGGTGCTGATGCCGACCCGCTGCGCGCTGAAGGCGGCGAACTCGGCGGCCAGGTCGCGAAAGTGGCAGCTTTCCTTGGTGCAACCGCCGCTGGAGGCAATCGGGTAGAAGAACAGCACCACCGGCCCGTCGGCGAGCATGCTGCTCAGCCGACGAGGCGTGCCGTCCTGGTCGGGCAGTTCGAAGTCCTCGATGAGCTCACCGGTTTTCATGCACACACCATTTCATGGTCGAAGGCGGCAACGTGTCACCGACGAGCCCCCTCGATGCCCGTCGGTGACAAGCTGACAACGCAAGCGGTTCGGAGCGAGCCGGTGGATGGGATTGCTAGAACGTCCAGCGGGTCTGGCTGAACGGCTCGCCCTTGCCATAACTGTGCACCGCGCTGGGCCGCACCTGAAAGACCACGGCCACCCGACCGTCCCCGCCGAAGGCACCCTCGGCGACCTCGAAGCGCCAGTCCTCGCCGTACTTGGCCACGTAACCCTCAGCCAGCCGGTTCAACGCGGCGTCATCGGCGAACCGCATCGCTTCACCGTGCACCACGACGTCCAGGCCGTGCCCGATCGCGTTGGTTCCGGTGGTCAGCGCGCATTGCGGGTTCACCGCCAGGTTCAATGCTTTGCGCTCGGTGGCACCGGTGCAGAAATGCAGCGCATCGTCCTGCCACACCCCGATCAGTGGCGTCACATGCGGCGCGCCGGCCGGGTCGACGGTCGTGATCCAGTAGATCTCGGCCCGTTGCAGCACGTCCAGAACCTGCGACCAGGCCGGCGCCGTGGCGCCCGGACTGCTGAACCTGGCATCGAGCACGCCCACCGGATCGGCCATCGCGACTACCGCCCCTCGCTCGTCCTGAGGCGTCCATGCTGCCACGACCGGACGGACGGCACGAGCCCGCGAATTTGGCGGGTTGGCCACCGTTACGGGGCTCATCATGATCCGATGCAGGCATGACAACCGACATCCCGGACGCCAGGACCGCCAAAGCGGCCAGCCATCCAGCACACCATCCCAGCGTGCTGGCCGAAGCCGAACGGCGCTCGGCCGACCTGCAGCTTCGCGTCGCCGACGCGATCACCCGGTTCGCCGGCTCGATGAAGTTCGTCTACCTGCACGCCGTGGTCTTCGCCGGCTGGATGCTGTTCGTGGAGAAAAGCCCGTGGCCGACGCTCACCCTGGTGGTCTCGCTGGAGGCGATCTTCCTGTCCACCTTCGTGATGATCGGGCAGAACCGGCAGGCCGATTTTCAGCAGAAGAAGGCTGACCACGATTTCGTGGCCAACGAGCAGGAATTGCAGGTGAATACCGAGCTGACCAAGCTGGTGGCCACGCTCACCCGCGAGATCCACAGCAAGGTCTATGAGGGGACGACGGCGCCGAGCGCTCAGCCACCGGCAGCCGGGCCGGCCGGCTGAGCGTTGCGTTCGCCGGCCGGCTGCACCCGTCCCTCGAACCGGGTCGACAGCACCACCGTCGATCGGGTCCGGGCCACCCCGCGGATCTTGGTGATCGCCCGGATCGCCTGTTCCAGGCCGCCGACGTCGGGCACCCGCACCTTGACCACGAAGGATTCCTCGCCGGCCACGAACCAGCAGTCCTCGACCGCGGCCAGGTCGGCCAGCTTGTCGGCCACCAGATCCTCATCAGCGGTATCGGACAGGAACACCCCGACCAGCGCGCTCATCGAGTAGCCGAGCGCCTCCGGGGCGACCGCCGCGTGATAGCCGCTGATCACACCCTGCGCCTCTAACTTGCTGACCCGCTCGTGCACGGCCGGTGCCGATAGCCCGACCTCGCGGGCAAGCTCGGCGTAGGTGGCGCGGGCATTGCTGCGCAGCGCATCGAGGATTGATCGGTCGACGACGTCCATCGGATGAGTCTGTCAGGACCGCGACGATCCGGTGGCCCGACCGGCACCGAGTTCGCCGGTCCAACGGGTGATCAGGTCGTGCGGCAGGTCGAGCGCGTCCAGCACCTTGGCCGCCACGAAATCCACCAGTTGCTGCACCGAGGCCGCGCCGGAGTAGAAACCCGGGCTGGCCGGTAACACCGTCGCGCCGGCGTCGTAGAGCGCGAGCAGGTTGACCAGCGTGCTCCTGGCATAGGGCGTCTCGCGGGGCACCACGACCAGCGGCCGGCGCTCCTTGAGCGTGACGTCAGCCGCCCGCTGCAGCAGGTCCTTGGACAGCCCCAGCGCGATCCCGGCGACCGCGGCCGTGGACGCCGGCACCACCACCATGCCAGCCGCCGGGTACGAACCGCTGGCCGGACCAGCGCTCAGGTCGGTCGCCGTCCAGTATCGGAGGTCAGCCTGCTCGATGGGCCGTCCCAGCCAGGACGACAGGTCCTGGCCCCAGTGGTTGTCCCGCAGCGAGATGCCGGTCTCGTCCAGGATGGTCAGCCGGGCCGCCCGGGACACGATGGCGTCCACCGGCTGGCCGGCGTCCAGCAACGCGTTGATCACCGTCCGGGCATACGGCGTGCCGGACGCACCGGACACCCCGACGATCCACGGCCGGCGATCGGTCATGGCTGAGCCACCAATCGCTCCTTCGTCGCTGCGGTCCTCGCTCACCAGCGCAGGCCCTGCACGATCAGGTCGGCCAGCGCGAACACGAACAGCTGGATGCCCACGAAACCGTTGGCGGTGAAGAAGGCCCGGTTCACCCGGGACAGGTCATCGGACTTCACGATCAGGTGCTCATAGGCCAGCACGGCGGCGGTGCTCGCCAGCCCCAGCCACCACAGCCAGCCCAGGCCGGCGGCCAGGCCGAACCAGGCATAGCAGCCGACGGTGGCCAGGTGCGTCACGGTCGAAGCGCGTAACGCAGCCGGGATGCCGAACCGCGCCGGGACGGAACGCGAGCCGATCTGCCGGTCGATCTCGGCGTCCTGGCAGGAGTAGATCAGGTCGAAGCCGCCGATCCAGCTGCCGACCGCCAGCCCCAGCGCCGTGGCCGGCCAGCTGAAGTGGCCGGTGACCGCCAGCCAGGCTCCGATCGGGGCGACCAGCTGAGCCAGCGCGAGCAGCACCTGCGGAAAGTCGGTGAACCGCTTGCCGTAGGAGTACAGGATCAGCAGGCCGACCGCGATCGGCGAGAGCAGCAGCGGCAGCCAACCGAGTGCGGCCGCCGCGGCCAGGAAGATCACCAGCGACACCGCGAAGCCGCGCCAGGCGGTGCTGACCGACATCGCGCCGGTGACCAGCTCGCGATTTGCGGTACGCGGGTTGAGCGCGTCGAACCGGCGGTCCAGGATCCGGTTGCCGGCCATCGCCACCGTGCGCGCGGACACCATCGCGATCAGGATCAGCAGCAGCTGCCACCAGTGCACGGTGCGCGATTGCTGCCACATCGCGGTGAATGCGGCGATCAGCGCGAACGGCAGCGCGAACACCGAATGCTCGATCACGACGAGCTTCAGGAAAGCGCGAACCTTGCCGGGGGCCGGTTGGCCCGGCTGGGCA